>WFQD01000119.1 GCA_015487265.1 Sulfurimonas sp.
AAATAAATCTAATAAGGGTAGCAAATGAATAAAGAAGAAGCACTTGCCGATGTTCACAAAGCAAAACGTGCTCTTGAAGTGCAGATGGGAAAACTAGAAGATTTAATTAATGGGGTTGATGTCCCCAATCCAATTGCCGCAGCAAAAGAGAAATGTGAGTTTGGAAAGTGGTTATACTCGTATGATAACCATATGCGAAATATTTTAGGTGAACAGTTTTACCTGCGTTTAGAGTCTCTGCATAAAAAATGGTTTGTTGATTATATGAAAATATTTGATATGTTTGTGCATGAAGATGAGAAAACATTTTTGTCAAAGTTACTAAATTCTAGTAATATTAGTTCACTTGATTTAGATAAGGCAAAAGTCTATTTTTTAGAGCTCAAAGAGACAACACAAGAGCTTCTTTTGAATTTGGAAAAATCAGAACGTAGACTCAATGCATTAAACGAATCAAAATTTTATTAGGAGATACAATGACGAAAGAAAATATCCTCAAAGAGATAGACAATGCCAAAGAAGCCCACAATGATCAAGTCAAAAAAGTAGAAGATTTGTTTAGTGGCTATACAGTGCAAAACCCAACACCAAAAGATAAAAAAAAGTGTGATTTTGGATTATGGCTTTATAATCCAAACAATAGACTCAAAGAACTCGTCGGAGAGGAGATGTTTGAAAATGTTGTACGTTGTCATGATGAGTGGCATATAGATTATCATGAAATTTATGAAGCATTTTATAACAAGCCTGAGCAAAATTTTTTAGAAAAAGTATTTCGTATTCAAAAAGGGATGGATCCTGTGACTTTTCAGATGAGTAATTTTTACCATCGAGAGATTATTGTAGCTTCTTGTAAACTTGTGTGCCATTTAGATGAGTGTAAAAAGGCGATTTTAGCCCTTGATGCAAGCAAGTTTGACTAGCTTTTGAGTAATTTTTGAATCTCTGATGCAGGGATGGGTTTTGAGAAAAGATAGCCCTGCATAAAATCGCACCCGTTTTCTATCATAAACTCTTTTTGTGCTTCTGTCTCAACCCCTTCAGCGATAATATGAAACTTGAGACTTTTTCCAAGGGCAATAATTGCTTGTGTAATGGCAACATCTTCTTCATCTTGTGGTAAATCACGAACAAATGATTGATCAATTTTGAGTTTATCAAGTGGCAATTTTTTGAGGTAAGACAAAGAAGAATAGCCCGTACCAAAATCATCTATAGCAATTTGAACACCTGCATCACTAAGTTGTTGGAGTTTTTGTATGGAGAGTTCAGGATTTTCCATTACTTGTGTTTCTGTGACTTCAAGTTCAAGCCACTTAGCTTGAAAGTGAAGCTCTTGCATGATGCTAAAGAGTTCTTGGAGACAATTTTCTTCATTGAGCTTTTTCATCGATAAGTTTAAAGAGAGTGTCCCGGGCTTGAAACCTGCTTTATACCAAGCTACAAACTGTTGCATTGCTGCTCGCATGACAAGTTTGTCTATCTCAATAATCAGCCCGCTCTCCTCAGCAAGCGGAATAAATTTTCCAGGAGGACGCAGTCCCATAAGCGGATGCATCCATCGTACAAGTGCTTCCATCCCTATAATGGTGTCTGTTTTTAAATCGACTTGGGGTTGGTAGTAAACAACAAACTGCTCCTCTTTAATGGCAACTCGCAGGCTTGCATCCATGACAACACGCTCAAAAGCAAATTGTGTCATAGAACTTTTGTAGTACTCAAAAGTATCTCTTCCCTCATCTTTGGCTTTATACATAGCGGTATCTGCATATTTTATGAGCATATCGCGTTCAGTTGCATCTTGAGGGTAGAGACTAATACCTATGCTCGCGGAGATATAGAGTGCATGACTTTTTACTGTGATTGTTTGTCTCATTACAGTACAGATTTTTTGTGCAATTTTAGAGACATCTTCTTGTGTTTTAATATCTTTGAGTATCACAGTAAACTCATCACCACCTAAGCGGGCAATCGTATCTTCTTCTCGCACACATTGGCGCAGACGCGAAGTGGCTTCTATGAGAACTTCATCACCAATGGCATGTCCAAGGGTGTCATTGATGGTTTTAAAATGGTCTAAGTCTATAAAAAAGAGTGCAAATTGTGTTTTGTTTCTTTTGGCAGCTAAGATGATTTGTTGGAGTCTGTCAAGAAAAAGGGCTCGGTTTGGCAAGTTTGTGAGTGTGTCATGATTGGCTTGGTGATGGAGATTTTTTTGCTGTTTTTTGAGTGCAAGTTCAGCGGCAATATTTTGTGAAATATCTGTGTCAAAGATGACATAAGCATCTTTGCCTTTATAGGTAAAAGTATGCATGAAGGCTTGGGCATGGTAGAGAGAGCCATCTTTTCTTTTATGAATAGTTTTGTTTGTGAATTTTTTTGTTTTTTTGAGTGCATCACGCATCAATATTGCAGTCTTTTGAGAGAGTTTTGGGTTAATATCAAAAATATTCATCGTATAAAACTCCTCTTTTGTATAGCCAAGGGCATCACAAGCCCCTTGGTTTACATAGAGGTAGGAAAAGGTTTCAATATCGACAATATATATCTCATTTGAGGAGATTTCGATGAGTTTTGAGAGTTCTTCATTCTCTTTTTTGATATGCACTAATTGTGTAACATCTTGTGTAGTACCAACAATTTTTATTGCTTCATTTTTATCATTATAAACTGTTCGTCCACTCAGTAGAACATCAATGAAATGTCCATCTTTATGGATGATTTGTGCTTGGAGGGTATGTACCTCTTTGCTTTGTGTCATTGTTTGTAAAATTGCTTGGACTTGTGGGATATATTTTGGAACAAGTCGTGAGAAGAAAAACTCTAAAGAGGGCTCAATTGTAGAAGGTTCATAGCCATAATTGAGATAAGTTTGCGCAGACCAGATGATCTTTTTTGTAGATAAGTCGAGTTCCCAACTGCCAATTAAGTTTAGAGATTCTAAGATGTTCACTGGCTTCCCTCACAATTTTTTTCTTTATTATAACAAAATTATATATTAAAAGTGGCAAAGTTAAAGAAATTTAGCAAATAGCCGATGAGTAATGGTATGAATAAATTTACTCTTTTTTTAGCACTTTTTATAATGCTCAATGCACCTGCATACAGTAAATGTGGCAACACAAAAGTAATGCAAAAACTCGAATACAAAAAAGCAGTTGCTACTTATGTAACAGTCATAAGTCAAAAAATAGCGAAGCAGTTTGCCGCAAATATTGCTCCTTATAAAAAAGCAACATTGTATATAGAATTAAAAGATATAGTAAATTTATATGACCCGAAAAAAAGCTCTATCGCTACACAAAAAATAGCACAAAATCTTTTGCATGCTCTATTTGTAGAGGGCTTTAAAGTGCTTGATGCTCCATCACCAAAGGCAAATGCTGAAATGCGAGCTACCTATATAAACTATAAAAAGGGTATGCTTATCAATGCGAGAATTGTCGATAAAAAAACAAAAGAAATCTACACCTCTGCACAGCTGTTTGTAACACAAAAAGAGCTTAAAAGCATTAATAAAATCTATAATAAATATAGTTGGTTTTCACAAAATTAGAGTAAATGTCCCATATTGTCGCGTTTAATGGCTAAGTAGTCTTCATTGAATGTATTGGCTGGAATAATGATGGGAATGCGTTCTACAATTTCAACATCACTGATTGCGTTTATTTTATCGGGGTTGTTGGTGAGAAGTTTTATTTTTCTGATGTTAAAATGGTGTAAAATAGTAGTGACTATCTCGTAGGTTCGCTCATCCGCACGAAAGCCGAGTTGATGGTTGGCTTCTATGGTGTTTGCTCCCTTGTCTTGGAGGGCATAGGCATTGATTTTGTTTAAAAGACCGATGTTGCGTCCCTCTTGTCTGAGGTAAATGACCATGCCGTTTGATTCTTGGGCAAGTTTGAGTGCAAATTCGAGTTGTTCTCCACAATCACACTTTAAACTACCAAGGGCATCTCCTGTGAGACACTCTGAGTGGACACGTACTATGGGAGTGGTATCAAGATTTTCTTTGTAGATGACAAGGTGCTCTTTTTGACCTTCTTTAAAGGCTTTTACTTTAAAATTACCAAATTTTGAGGGTAAATTTGCAAC
>WFQD01000120.1 GCA_015487265.1 Sulfurimonas sp.
ACTCGGGATCTTCAAAACTTATCTCACCGGAAGATTGCCCACCTATATGAAAAATAGTATCAAACTTTTGATTGTTTAATTTTTTTATAGTTTCGTCTTTGCTAAAATCTCCATTGATAAAAATTGCTTCTTCAGGAATATTTTCCAAATAACCGGTTTTTAGATTATCTATGATATAAATCTGATGCCCTTTGGCAATAAGTTTTTTCGCTATAGCACTCCCGATAAATCCAGCTCCACCTGTAACTAAATATATCATTTTGCTCTTTCAAATATATAGTTAAATTGAGTATTGAATTTGCTGTTTTTAAAATATGGAGCCTGTCTTTTTTCTTTAAGTTTTAAGCCCCTCTCTGCCAAAAAATTTATGAGCCTTTGTGTCCTTTCTTCGGTTTCATCTAATTCCAAATAAACTCCTTTTACTTTTTCATTAGATAAAGTTTTATCTGCACCATAAATTATTCTGTCTTCAATACTATCTACATCTATTTTAATGTAGTCTGGAATTTCAAAATTATATTTTGCTATTAGTTCATCGGCAGAATAAGAAAACATACCCTGCTTAAATACTACTTCGGCTTTATATGCACCTTCGCCAACAGTATCTATATCTGTTTCATTAAATTCATTTAAAGCTCCCCCTAACTCTGTACTTGTCATATTGAGATATCCAAATTCATTTTTGTCTGAAACTGCAACAGGAAACAGTGATACATTATCTTTTAAATTATTTATTTCAATATTTTTAGATATTAAAAATGTATTTAATGCTGAAGGCTCAAATGCAAATACATTCAATCCCTTCAGTCCTGCATATACAGAATACAACCCCACATTTGCTCCTATATCCCATAAAATAGACTTTTTATCCATTTTATCAATCCACTCAATCATTTCAGGCTCTTTTACAAAAAGTGTCTGCGAACGCCACAGAGGTATCCAACCCATACAATAATATTTTAATTTTCCATATTTTGTATCGACTTCATCGATAACGACTAACGACTCTGCACTCTCTGCACAAAATCTTTTACCTAAATAACCAGGTATTATTTTAGGTATGCCTGTATAGAGTTTTTTGGCTGCATTAAATATACTTTTTTTTATTGACATTTGTATTCCTGATATAGTTTATCCCCTCTCATCATTTCAATCACTCTATCTAAGTCCTCGATAGTGTCTACTGCCTTGGTTTTATACTTTGTGGGAATCATTTTTACATTTCCACCATTTTCAAGTATTCGCATCATATCCACTGACTCTATTATCTCCAAAGGTGTCGGCTCCATCTCGTTGTACTCCAACAAAAAATCTCTTTGAAATGGTATAACACACACCTGCTTTTTCATTGGAACATCCAAAATACCCTTTTTCCTGCTTGGTATTGGTTCTCTTGAAAAATAAAGCGCATTGTTTTGTTTATCCATAACAACTTTCACTTCATTTGGATCCTCGAACTCTTCTACTGTATTCAAGTCCGCTACCAAATTTGTGATTTTGATCTCTTTATCTTTAAGCATTGGCTTTACTGCTTCATCTATCATCTCAGGAAAAGTCAAGGGCTCATCACCCTGTACCATTACCATGATATCCACTTTTTTGTTTTCATCTTTTTCTATTTTGAGCATAGCTTCTGCACATCTATCACTACATCTTTCATGACAATCACTCGTCATAACTGCTTTTGCGCCAATGGATTCAATATAGTTGTAAATTTCTTCATCGCAAGTAGCTACATAAACTTCATTAAGTAGATTACTCATTTTTACTCGTTTGTATACATGTCCTATCATTGGCATACCTAGGATATCTGCCATAGGCTTACCCGGAAACCTGCTTGATCCCATTCTCGCGGGAATGATAGATATAATATTCATAGTGCCAATTCCTTTTTTAATTTATACATCCCTTGCATTGCTGCATCTCTCATAAAAAAATAATCGATCCCATATGCCAAAAAAGTGCATCCTTGGTTTATTTTTTCTTGTAGTTTTTTGGGGTCAGTATCTACCACATGAAAACCGGATGGGATTCCGAGTGCTTTACATCTGTCTAAAACCTTTTGTACAGCTTCCTTTACATCATCTCTTTCAAACTCTCCAGGATAGCCCATACTGCCAGATAGATCATAAGGACCTATAATAGTACCATCAATCCCACCTACTTGAAGAATTTCATCAATGTTGTTTACTGCATCTATATGCTCTATTTGAGCAATGATGACAAGTTCTTCTTCAACCCATTTTTTATACTCTTCAAACTTTGTGCCATACCCTGACGCTCTGTAAAGCCCAACACCCCTTTTCCCTTGAGGTGGGTATTTTGCATACTCCACAGCTTGTTGTGCATCTTGTTTGGAGTTTACCATGGGTACTATTATGCCATCGGCTCCCATATCAAGTACTTTCTTAATTATCACTTCTTCATTTTTACTTACTCTGACCAGCGCCTTAATATTTTGTGACTGAATTGTATTGATGAGGAGTTGTGTAGATTTTAAGTCAATCGAAGTATGCTCTATATCTACAACTAGCCACTCAAATTTTGCAATTGCCATAACTTCAATACTCATAGGATCATTCATCATTATCCATGAACCGATAGTTAATTGATTGTTTTTTAATTTATTTTTTAATGACATTTCTTAGCCTGTATAAATTTTGTTTTATTTCCTGTCTGCTGGTTGAAAAAACCTGAGGAAAGATATACCCAAATATTATAACCAAAGATGTATATAACATACCTGAAGCAAGCAGGTTTACCAAAGGTGAAAAGTTGTATATCAAACGGCTGGATACATAAGCCAATATGTAAAAAAACGCAATAGTATACACTTGATGAAATATAAAATGCTGTATTTTAAACTCTAAAAATTTTCCATTAAAATATAGTTGGATATTGACACCAATGATTTGTGCTAATATCATTTTACCAGCCAAGCCGATTGCGCCCAAATTTAGAAAATATATCAATAACACACTAAACGAGACTCCTAAAATTGAGCTAAATATACTGATATTTCTCATTAGCTTTGTTTTTCCCGCCGCGTAAAAAACACTACTGCTTAGTTGACCGTAAGTCTGATGAATGGGATAAAAAGACATTATTACAAGTACGGGGTATGCTGCTTTAAATTTTTCATCAGTAAAAATAGCAAGTATATTCTCACTTTGTAATGATACAAAAATAGCAAAATATGCTGATATAGCATATAGC
>WFQD01000121.1 GCA_015487265.1 Sulfurimonas sp.
GGCTTATAGTGCGTATTGGAGCAAATAAAGGTGGATACTGGGAAATAGTAAAAAATAATTCAAAATTTGGAGAAAAAATATGAGTCAAAAACTTAACAAACCAAAACACAATCTTTTTCGTAACGGTGGGTATGCCGTTGAGGGGCTTTTGGATGTGATAAAAAATGAGACCTCTTTTAAGTGGCAACTACTTATGCTTTTTGGCTTTGGCATTGTTGCTTGGGTGTTGCCTGTGAGTTTTGCGGTTGCAAGTATCTTGTCGATTTCACTTTTTTTGCCTGTATTAACGGAGATAATCAACTCTGCTATTGAACGAGTGGTGGATTTAGTGACGAGTGATTATCACATTTTGGCAAAGCAGGCAAAGGATGTTGGAGCGACGATAGTCCTTTTGAGTTTGATTGTGACGACACTCATTTGGGTGGCGACACTTCTTGTTGCGTTTAAAATAGTTTAGGAGAGCAAATGAAAACAACTTTAATCATAGGTGCTGGCGGTGTTGGGCGTGTTGTGGTGCATAAATGTGCCATGAATAGTGATGTTTTTGGACACATTGTTTTAGCAAGTCGTACACTAGAGCGGTGTGAAACGATACAAGCCGAACTTCCAAATGCAGATATAGTGCTGAAAACAGTCGATGCAGATAAAACGCAAGAAGTCATACAGCTTATCAATGAAGTAAATGCAGATATCGTGATAAATGTTGCCTTGCCCTATCAAGATTTGAGTATTATGGATGCTTGTATCGCGACAAAAACACCCTATTTAGATACAGCGAACTATGAACATCCTGATGAAGCAAAATTTGAGTATAAACTACAGTGGGAACGTAATGAAAAGTTTAAAGAAGCGGGAATTATGGGGCTTCTTGGGAGTGGATTTGACCCTGGTGTGACCAATGTATTTTGTGCTTATGCGCAAAAACATTATTTTGATACTATTGAAACCATAGATATACTTGATTGTAATGATGGCGACCATGGTTATGCTTTTGCCACGAATTTTAATCCTGAAATCAACCTGCGTGAAGTCTCTGCAAAAGGGCGATACTGGGAAGAGGGCAAATGGATACAAACAGAGCCGATGGAGATAAAACAAGTGTGGGATTACCCTGAAGTAGGGGAAAAAGACTCGTACTTACTCTACCATGAAGAGATGGAGTCTTTAGTCAAACACATTAAAGGGCTTAAACGCATTCGTTTTTTTATGACCTTTGGCGAGAGCTATTTGACACATATGAAATGTTTAGAAAATGTCGGAATGTTAGGCATACAAGAGGTGGAACATAAGGGACAAAAAATTGTTCCTATGGAATTTTTAAAAACACTGCTACCTGACCCTGCAAGTTTGGGTGAAAGAACTAAAGGCAAAACAAATATCGGTATTGTAGCGGAAGGCTATAAAGATGGGAAAAAGAAAAAAATCTACATCTATCAAGTGAGTGACCATGAAAAATGCTATGCAGAAGTGAAAAGTCAAGCGGTAAGTTACACCACAGGTGTGCCTGCCATGATAGGAGCGAAACTGATGCTTGAAGGCAAATGGCAAGGGAAGGGAGTTTTTAACATGGAAGAGTTTGACCCTGATGTTTTTATGGATGAGCTGAACAAGCAAGGACTTCCATGGAAAATGAAGGAGTTAGCAATTTAATGCTTCTTCTCCTCAAGTATTAATACTTCATCTTCGTCTTCATTCTCTTGCTCATGTGGTTGTTGTACTTGTCCGCTGAGTGCATTTAAAAGAGTTGCTTCTTGATTTTTATCTAATTTGCCAGCGGCAATGGTATCTATGAGCTTTTCTGCAATTTTATTACGAGACTCTTGCTCTTTTTGTTGAAGGTATTTTTTGAGATTATCTTCATAGGCTTTGAGCTTGTTTTCATGGTGTTTTTTAAAGTAGTAAAAAATGAAAAAACTGATGATTATAATTACAAGTGCCCCTAAAAGCATTATATAGCGACTCTGTGCAAGTCTGTTTTCTTCTTGTTTAAGCCTGAGATTTTGTTCAAAAAGTGCTATCTCTTTTTCTTTGTTTAAACGCAGGTTTTCTTGTTGTACATCTGCTTGGAGCTTGATTTTTTGGAGTTCTTTCTCTTTTTCGATGAGTGCAAGTTCTTTTTTTGATTCTATTTTTTTGAGTTTAATGTCATTAGAG
>WFQD01000122.1 GCA_015487265.1 Sulfurimonas sp.
AGATAGATTTGTTTTTGTTCAAAAAGATAGAGGTACATCTTCCATTCTTTTAGTACATGATCTAAAAGCAACTCAAGGTTTTCCTTTAATTCTTCAGACATTTTATTGTTTTTATCTGTAATAATTTTATTATGTTGATTGCACATATCTGCAATTACTTCACATCTGGCGCTTATGATGCGAGTACCGTCAGCTGGAAGATTAAAGGATTGTTTGTCTTGTGTGATTTTTTTATTTAGGCCAAATGTATTGATTCCGACTTTTCTGGAGAATGAATGTTGATTATGTTCTTTTGTTTCATGATTTTTATTCAAATAGTTTTCCATTGCGGCACTTCCTATAAGCATACCGACTTTATGGTATTTTTGTTTGTTATATATATATCCTTCTACCCAAAATACCTCTTCGCAGTTTATAAGTAAATTTTTTGCTAATTTTCTATATTTATCAGCCAAATCTTCATTGCCTATATTTTCAAGCAGGCGGGCCACATTGATCATATAGCCAACTGGGTTTGCAATTGTATCATCAGGAGCCACTGAATCTGTCAATCTGATACCTGTCAGGGAGTAGTATCTGACTAAAAAGTCTGCAAAGCTTGATACTTGACGCTCCCAGAAATTGTATGCGTTTTGTACAACATCTGTAACTTTCTTTCTTTCATCTTCGTTGAGATTGTCCCATACAGTATGTGCATAAAAGAGAAAGTGGTATAATGATTTAAAATTATCCATAGGATAAAGCACTGGATGTTTATCAGTAAATAATTTTATTTTTTCTATCAATGTCAGTAGTTTTCGTCCCTGAATAATTGTTGCTTTTTTTATAATTTGATCAAATTTCCCTGTTTCAATTGCTCTATTATGTGCTTCAAGGTAGTGATGGGAAGTGATGCGCCCGAAATTTTTTACTCTATATGCAGGAAGGATATGTTGTCTGTCGTCTATCTCTATGATATTTTCTGCATAAAATAAAACCATTGTTTTGATTGTTTGTATAATTTGTTTTCTTAATTTTTCATTATCTGTATTATCTATACTTGTTTCTTGGCTCTGTGGTTGGAATAAATTTGCCAGAGACATTGAATCTATAACAGAAACATCTTTGGGTTGAGGGAGAGTGCGGTGTACTAAATGATGTAGTAATATATTTAAGTCAGGATTTTGGTTTTCTCCAAAATTATATGTTAACTTTAGGACAGGATTACCTCGATTGTCATAGACAATAAAAGGATGAAAAAGGTCAGGATATTTTTGTTTAGCTTTTTCCTTATCTATCTCATTGTTAAATTTTTCCATTTGCTTTACTATTTTACTTAGTTTGTTTAAATATTCATTTATATCGCTTTGAAATTTTTCAAAAGCTCCTTCTATTGCCAATGAAGTTAGAGGACTAAATTCACCTCTGTTTTTATATCTATTATAATAATATCGCAATGTTTTTAATAGTATATTCATTTCTACTTCAACTGTTCTTTTGAATTCACAGGATTGCAGAAGTATAGGAATAGAAGGGAATAAATATTTTATCAACCCGAGTAATCCTAAATCTGTAAGAGATTTTAAAAATTCTCTTCTGGTCATTGTTGGGTGACGTGTTGTTTCTGGAGAATTTTCCATTTTTTATTGATAAATAAATTATAATATGTTATTCTTAGAATGTATATTATAGTATAATTTTAAAGATCAATCAAGCTTGTATGGGGGTTGTGTTTATTATAACAGGGTTTGGGGTGCCAAAAGATATTTTAAAAGATGAAAATTATAATTTTTATCTGAAAATGGTTTTCAATAGAATATGGGATAAGGTGAGTGAGAGTAGGTCAGATGGTGTATATATTGTGTTTACAGGAGGGAGAACTTCACCTTTTGATGGAAAACTGTCTGAGGCAGGAGAGATGAAAAGGTTCTGGAAACAAAAGTTAATAAAAGAGAGACCGTTTATATCAGACAGGGTGAAGAAGTGGAAAGTATGGACTGAGAGAAAAGCCCTTTCGTCTTATGAAAATTTAACTTTTTCTAAGGATTTGATAATTAAAAAATGGGTTGGATTTGGGAGAGAGAAGATAAAGGTATTTGTATTTACTGAGTGGACCAGACAGAGAAAGATGAGATATTTTGCCAAGCAGGTATTTCATCCAAAATATTTTTCTGTTCAGATTATAGGCATAGATTTTGATGTGTCACCCAACAGGTATTTGAATCCTGAGTATATAAAGAAAAAAGAGAAAATAGAGATAAAACTGGCGGACTGGTCAATGAAGTCCCCTGATAATTTTAAAAAGTACCACAAGCTTTATAAAGACAGGATAAAGTACATCAGAGAAAACAGAGACACACACCATCCTCAAGTACTCAAAGAGTGGTGGGACAAAAAACTCAAAGAATTTTTAAAAACTAATAATATAAAGTTATGAAAAAACTTTCCATCATTATAGTTTCGTGGAACTGCAGAGATCTGCTTAGAAAGTGTCTGATGTCTATAGAAGATCATCAGCCAAAAGATGATTGGGAGGTTATTGTGGTGGACAACAATTCTCAAGATGGAACAAGAGAGCTTTTAGAGGTATATGAAGGTAAGATAAATTTTAAAGTTGTTTTGTCTGATAGAAATTTAGGTTTTGCAGGCGGAAACAACGCAGGACTTGAGTATGCAAGAGGGGAGTATATTTTATTTTTAAACCCTGATACAGAGTTAATAGATGATTCTCTGCAGAGGATGATAGATTTTATGGATAAAAACCCTCAGGCAGCAATTATTGGTCCCAAACTTTTAAATCCTGACGGTAGTATTCAGAGGTCAGTGAGGAATTTTCCATCACTTTCGTCTCAGATTTTGGTTTTGCTTAAGCTTCATAATTTTGTCCCTCGTTTCCCTGTTTTAAAAAAGTATTTTCAACTTGACTTTGACTACAGCAAAACTCAGGAAGTTGATCAGGTGATGGGGGCTGCTCTTATGATAAGGAAGAATATTTTGGACAAAGTTTCTTCTTTTGATGAGGGATATAAAAGAATATTTGAAGAGGTTGATCTTTGTTTTAGGGTTAAAAAGGCGGGGTTTAAGGTATATTATTTTGCAGATGCTCAGATTGTCCATCACAAAGGCGCAAGTTTTTCCAAAGTCAAAATAATACAAAAACAGCTTGATTTTAATCAGGGCATGATAAGATTTTTTAAAAAACACAAGGGTTTTTTGCATACTTTTGTGATTGTTGTATTTAGTATATTTAGTATTGTAT
>WFQD01000123.1 GCA_015487265.1 Sulfurimonas sp.
AGTCGTCTATGTCCAAATGCAAAATTTTTACCGAAGTAGAAGCCTTCGTCATCAGGTCCCCTATGTGTTATAAGATCATTTATCTTTTTAATCTCTTCTTTTGGAACTTTCTTACCTGATTTATTTATTATTCCGCTTATGCCGCACATATTAAATCAACTCCTTATAAGTTTCAATCAAAACTTTTTCCTGATTTTCCCAATTAAATATTTTTTTAGCTTTTTTTATATTTTTTTGTAACTCTTTTTTATCTAACTTCACTGCCTCTTCTATAGCCTCTCTTAACCCATCTGGTGTATTCTCTTTTGCTACAACACCTACTTTATTTTGTTCAACTAATCTTTTCATTTCATATAAATTGGAAACTATTACTGGTATCTCGGCCATCAAATATTCAAACATCTTATTTGGAGAACAATAATAGTGGTTTAAACAATTGTTTTCATAAAATAAAATCCCGAAATCTGCACCACTTGTATAATCAAGCAATATATCTGGACTTACTGCAGGATGAAAGTAAATATTCTCATTTTTCTTGCTCTCTTCTTTTATCAATTCTTCCAATGGACCATAACCCATAAACACAATAACACTTCTTTTATCTTTTATCTGTTGGAAAGTCCGAAGTAGTATCTCTATACCTCTACCTCTACTGAGTCCCCCTTGGTATAAAAAGATTGTTTTTTCTTTATCAATACCCAATTCCTCTCTAAACAAATCTCTTTTGTCTATTTTCCTATATGGAGGAGTATTTAAAACGAGGGCCGGTTTCTCTACATCATAAAGTCTTGCATACTCTTGCGCTATAGATTCGCTTACCGTTATAACTTTATCTGCATATTTAATAAGAGTTTTTTCTAGCACATACTTCAGTTTGATACTGAACTGGCTTTCATTTGGTTTATCGTTTATCTCATACTCATGTGCGTCATACACTATCTTCGCATCTTTATTGTAAAACCTCTTTATTATCACGCCTATTGGCAATGTGTTTAAGTCGTTGCAATGGAGGGTATTTACATCTTTATACTGCCTCACTACCTTATAAACAAATTCAATATACTTCAGTATCTGAACAGCTTTGTTTTTGGACCAACTACGACTTTTAAGTTTTATGCGGTGCAGGGATATATTTTGAACCGCTTCGAACTCTTCTAGTGTATCTTCCCAGAGTGCTATAATTTTTACATCATATCCTGCTTTATGTAATGATATGTTTTCTTTTAAAACACGACTGTCGTTAGTAAAGTTATTTAATACTACAGAAACCACTTTTTTAGATTTTAACAGCATATACTTTTTCCCATATGGCTATATTGTACATTCTCCACAACAATGATTTGTTACTATAAACTTTATCATTGAGTTCAACAGCTTGATTTACAATATCAGAGTTTTCAATAGCCTCTTTCATTCTGTTTTGTTGACTTGCAATCCACATATCGGTAGGAGCCTCAAAACCAAACTTGTTTATCCTCCATACAACATTTTTTGGCAATATTGGGTCAACTATTTTTCTAAGAATATATTTCAAAAAACCATTTTTAAATTTTAGGTTATCGTTGGTAGAGACTGCACTTTGTACAAATCGATAATCTACAAAAGGAAGTCTTGTTTCAATCGAATTCCTCATCGAGTTTTTGTCCTCATATTTAAGTAGATGAGGCATGTTTCTAACCATTATCTCTCTGATTTGAAAATTTTTAAAATCTTTAAATTCAAAAAGATGATTTAATCTTTTACGAGCATATTTTAATTTTATAAAAGTTCTTTTTTTCCGTATAATCTTTTCTAGAAATGAAAGCTGGTTTCTAAACAGCACAATGATAGAATCTCGTAAAATTCTTTTCTTGCTTACTTTAAAAGTTGTTAAGTTTTTCAATTCTTTATAATATTGCCAAAATTTGAACTTTGAAAGTAGCGAAGCAAAGTAAAATGAAAAATAACTCTCATAACCAAACAAAGTTTCATCACCGCCTTGTCCATCCAACATCACGATACAGCCATTTTCTCTTGCTTTTTTCATAACGAAATACTGCATAAAGATAGAGGGACCTCCAAACGGCTCTTCCTGAGTGTAAACAACTTCTTCGATATGTTTGGTTATATCTTCTAAGCTTGGCTCCACCTCCATCAGATTTAGATTGCAATGCTTTGCAACCTCTCTTGCAAACTCACTTTCGTCCGTTTTTTTCTCAATAGATTTCGCATGAATGGCAATAAATCTTTCACCTGATGCTTTATAATACTTCTTTGAAGCAATAGCGGCTATAGACGAGCTATCTAAACCTCCACTTAAGCATGTACCTACTTTAACATCAGCACGAAGTCGAAGTTCGATCGCAGTTTCCAGCCTCTCTTTCATAAGGTTGATTGCATCTTGTTCATCCAATTTGTCCAACGATTGATCAATTTCTATCCTAAAATATTTTTTGATTTCAAAATCATCACTTTTTAAATCATAGATCAAATTATGTGATTGTTCAAGTTTATATATATTTTTAAAAAAAGTTTCATTTGTATGCTCCTCCAACCCATACAATAGATAATCAACCAAAATAGTTTCATTAACATATCTATCTTCATAAAACTCTAAAAGCTGCTTGATCTCCGAGCCAAATACTAACCTATCATCCACTTCCGTATAATAAAAAGGCTTTACACCAAATCTATCTCTACTGCAAAATATTATTTCTTTGGCTTTGTCATAAA
>WFQD01000124.1 GCA_015487265.1 Sulfurimonas sp.
TGCCAAAAGTTGTTGTAGTAACTTTATTTTAGTATTAGGCAATTTTATTTTGTTAATCTTAGCTAAATAATTTTCATCAAAAAGGTCGTGTTCTGTTTCTGCATTATCTCCCAATTTTAAAATTTCTTGTACGCCATCACTTTCCAAAGCATTTTTTATCATTTCTCTAACTTTGGCGTTCATTTGTGCAATGTCGGGTGCATTCCCTTTGGTGAGTTTAAACACTATTGAGCGAACAGCCAAATAGAAATGAGTATAATCTCTTTCTGTTTGTGTTAATTGTTCACTTCCAACACAAATATCGTAAGCTGCTTTTAGGCGTTTTACCAAACCCATAAAACGAGTTTCAAGTTCTTTTGTCTGCTGTACATATTCGGCAGCCATATTTAGCATATTTAACTGTTCCAATGCAGAACCACTGAAATATTTTGTACTGTCGAATTTGTAAAAGATTTTGGCTAATAAATCCAAATGATTTCTAACAACAATTATGGATTCTTGAATATCCTCAAAATTTTCTTTATCATCTTTGTTGTATTTGGCTAAAGCAAGATTCATTTGCTTTTTAATACCAATGTAGTCAACAACCAAACCTTTATTTTTTCCTTTGAATTTTCTATTTACACGAGATATAGTTTGAATTAAATTGTGTTGTCTGATAGGTTTGTCAATATAAATTGTGTCTAAAAATGGAACATCAAAACCCGTAAGCCACATATCCACTACAATAGCAATTTTAAAATTTGATTTTTCATTTTTAAACTGCCGGTCTAATTCTTTACGATATTCTTTTGTTCCAAGTAAATCATACATCTCGTCAGGGTCATCTTTCCCTCTGGTCATTATCATTTTGATACGCTCCATCGGTTTGATTTCCCTTTTTTCTTTATCGGTAAGTTCAACTCCTTCTTCTGCTACTCTTACTTCTGCCCATTCCGGTCTAAGAGCAATTACATTTTTATAAAAATCAAAAGCAATATCACGTTTATAACATACAAACATTGCTTTCCCTTTTACCGTTGAGCCTTCAGAAACTCTTTTTTCATAATGATTTACAAAGTCTTCAGCTAATTTCTGCAATCGGTCAGGGTCGCCAAGAATAACCTTCATTGTAGCAGTTGCCTTTTTACTTTCTTCTATCTGATATTCGTTAGCTCCTTCTTCCGCTGCTTGTTCATAATACTTTTCTATCTTCTCTAACTCTTCATTATGCAAAATTACTTTGGCTGCCCGACCTTCATAAATTATTCTTACGGTAATTTCATCTCGAACCGATTCGGTCATTGTGTAGGCATCAACCACTTTTCCGAAAACATCTATGGTAGCATCTATTGGTGTTCCGGTAAATCCAACATAAGTAGCATTGGGCAATGAAGTGTGTAGGTATTTGGCAAAACCGAAACTCTTTTTTACACCTTTAGAAGTTATTTTTACTTTTTGGTCTAAATTAATTTGACTTCTATGCGCTTCGTCTGAAATACAAATTACATTTGTTCTTTCGGTTAGTAATTTTGTGTCTTCTGTGAATTTCTGAATGGTGGTTAAGAAAACTCCTCCACTTTTTCTTCCCTGAAGCAATGTTCTTAATTCGGCTCTACTTTCTACACTTTTTACATTGTTGTCGCCAATAAAAGTTTTAGCATTGGTAAATTGAGCAGATAGCTGGTCGTCTAAATCTGTTCTGTCCGTTATGAGTATAATAGTTGGGTTTTCAAAATACTCACTTTTCATCAATAGGCGAGTGAGGTACAACATGGTAAAACTTTTACCGCTTCCCGTTGCTCCAAAGTAGGTTCCCCCTTTTCCGTCTCCTTCGGGCTTTTTTGCTTTCTTGATATTTTCGTATAAAATGCGAGCTGCATAATATTGCGGATAGCGACAAACTATTTTCTCATCTTTTTTTGAAGTATCAGGAATATAAATAAAGTTTTGGATAATATCTCTTAGTCGGTCTTTATTTAGCATTCCTCGAACAAGGGTAAACATACTATTAATACCATCAACATCTTTCGCCAAACCTGCAATTCTACGCCAAGCATAATAAAATTCGTAAGGGGCAAAAAACGAACCTGCTTTATTGTTTACTCCGTCGCTTATTACACAAAAAGCATTGTATTTAAAAAGTTCGGGAATATCTCTTTTGTAACGAATGGTTAATTGCTCGTAGGCATTGTGTATTGTGGCATCTTCTCTAATGGCAGATTTGAATTCAAATACCACAACAGGCAAACCATTAATATATATTATGCCATCTGGTATTCGTTTTTCTGTGCCTATAATCTCGAGCTGATTCACAAACTTGTAAATATTATGGTCTTTACTATATTTTGTATTTGGTTCTGCAACGATATTATCTAAATCGTTACTTTTTCGTTGGTCATCTAATCCTGAATAATCAATCAATTCTATATGAATATCTTTTTGGGTTCTGTCTTCTCTTTTTAGAATAAAACCATCAGCCAACCAACGCATTATTTTCTTGTTGCTTTCATAAAGCTCAGCAGATGAAAGGTTTTTTAGTTGAAGAATAATAGATTGGGCTTCTACTTCGGTAAGTTGTTCCTTTTTGTAGCGATTAAGTAAATAATTTTTCAAATCTTCTTCAATCAATACTTCGTCATCTGCCCGGGAAATAGTACTGCCCAAGAAATGCGGAAAACCTTCATTTTCTAATAGTTCAATAAAAGCCTGTTCTAATTTTGCTTCTGTAAATTTACTCATAACTCACACCAATACTATTCAATAAAGCATTATATTGTTCCGGATCTTTTACTTTTATTTTGTTCAAAATCATTTTGGCAACTTTATTCATTTCAGGCACTTCAACAGGACTTCTTCCTCTCTCTAAGCCTCCCGCTAAATGAGAATATTCATTATTTATTCTTTCTGTGAATAAAACAGGCGCTTGTCCCTCTCCAAAAAAAGTTTCTAATTTATTCTTACTATTATCAGGATATTTAAAATAAAGATAAATTTCTAAAAATTTACGTGCATTATTACCAAAATTATAAAATATATGATAGTTTGAATCATCTACTTTATCCA
>WFQD01000125.1 GCA_015487265.1 Sulfurimonas sp.
AGTGTTGACGGTGAACGCTTTGGGCTTGAAACATGAGGTCGTTGAAGGGTTGATTCATAATGGCTTGAATCTCTTTCAGTGTCCAGTCGTGTCTGATTTTTCCAAAACTATCCATGCTTTTCTCTCTTTCGATATACTGACTGCAATGGTGGCTATTATAACGCGTTGAAGGTTTTTAAGGGGGGGAGAAAATTTGAATTTTTTTGAAAAATGGCTGTTGCCTCCTGCTTGTAGTTATGACGTTATAACCTTGTAGCATTATTTTAGTTTTAAAGAGATAACTTTAGAGGGGGGTTCTTAAATAAACATGCTATAAATCAATAAAGCCTTAAGTAAAAAACTGGTTTAGGTGTTTTAAAGTATGATTTGTTCAGTCTTAATACTTAAGTTAAGGTGAAAAGATTTGCTTTATTAGCGATTTTAATTAATTTGTTTTGAAAATAAGGGTTTTATTATGAAAAATTCAATTAAAAAATATCAAAGTAGTTTACTGGCATCGGTTTGTGTTGCTCTGTTGTCAGCCCCAATGCTCTCTCAAGCCAATCAGGAATGGCATGGTTCCATAATAAAGCTATGTGGAGATCATGTGGGCTATCTTGGTGAGCACGGTACAGCGGGTGAGGAATCTAGTGTACGAATAGATTTAAGAAAACAAGCTTATGTTGGTATAAGAAGTCATGCAATGGGTTACACCGTAGGTCCGAGATATTTAATTGATGAAGTATCCATCGTAAATACAAACCCTAACAACCCTATTAATCTTTATGATGTAAGTATAAAATTAAAAGAATCGGATTCTTTCTACGTACTTTCGAGTTTAAAAATCCGTTCATTTGACTTAGATCCTGAACAAATTTTAACTGGAAAAACAACGATATGGGGGCCAGGTCTACACTATGTAAACGAAGTAACAGTAAGATTTGGAGATCTACCCATTAATGAAGTTTCCTATATAGATTCATGTGAAATAAGCCATATAGAGAATGTGACATAGCATAAGTCTCTCTATAAAAAGTTAAATGCTTAGTGAAATTAATCGTTTTACTAAGCTCCGACTAGACTACCTTGAGAAATTAAATAAAATATTAAACTAATATGAATATAACAAAAAAATGGACAATGCTTTTAATATTCAGTGTTGCTACAATCCTAGCAATATACCTTTTTATTAATGAAAAAAAATCAACTCCAAGCCCTAAACAAGAAATTGTAAAAGAGCAACGCCTATTTCAGAAAGATATAGAATCTCTTGAAAATGAAGTTCAATACTCAGATTCCTCCCCTATCATTCAAGAAAGCTTAACCAAAGAAAAGGACTCAAAAAAAGTCACTCCTCTTCCTTCTTTAAGTCAAACAACACAAGTTATGGATATCCATGAACAAAGAAAAAATGACCCTACCATAACATTAAGATTTTCTGACTTTTCACCAGAAGAACAAGCCTTACAAAGGAAATGGTTAACAAATTATAATGAAAATGGCTATATTCAAACAAGTGACGTTAGTTTTGACTACATGAAGTCCCAAAATGAATTAGTTGAACTAGTAATGCCTGATTCTTCAGCAATATCAATTCCTTTACAAGAGGTTTCTACTACAAAGTTATCTGAATATGAGTACTTAGGGAAAGTTCTAGATACAGATTCAGCCCAAAAAGAACCAAATAGCTTAAGCTCTGAAATAACCCGAGCTTATCGAGGAAACGATGGACAGGAAGTTTTTCTACTTGAAAAATCTGTTCAAAATACTCAAGCGATTCTTGTAGAAGAGTTTGTTACAGAAAAAATAAGTGACTATCCTGCATCAAGAATGACTTTTTGTACAGAAGGCAATCGCTGTATTTCAAAAATCACGTTAATAACGAAAGACAAGCTTTACGAAGTTTCTACTTATGGGGACCAAAACTCAACAAAAGATAAGTTAATTGAAATCATATCTAGTTTTGATTTACCTGAATTAAAAAAATGAGGCTCTTTTATTGTGTCGTGGTTATGACTTAATCTGACCGTTACCGGTTTTTAAGAAGTGAGTGTCAAGTTTAGTTTAAGAGCTTCTCCTGCCAGATTTTTTTACCATCACATAATGTTTTCATTGGTGTTCGTCCATAAGCATATTTTACCTTGATGTGTAATCCCTCTTAAGGTCTGCTGTTCTCATGCAGGAACGAGAGTAATAGGGGAGGGGGGAGAAAATTTGAATTTTTTTGAAAAATGGCTGTTGCCTCCCACGTGTGTTTTAACGGGAAAGCACGCTGAGCATTTTGATCTGTCGCAAACGTTAGTGGATGCTTTGCTGCGACCAAATGAAGTATGCCCTGTTTGCTGTGAATCGAGCCTGAAAGTAGGGGGGGAGAAAAATTTATGTGGTGCTTGCTTGACTCAGCCCCCTGCTTTTTGCCGAACACAAGTGGGGTTTTATTTTGAGGGGGCGTTAACGGAGTTGGTTTATGGGCTTAAATACCAT
>WFQD01000126.1 GCA_015487265.1 Sulfurimonas sp.
ACCATATTGTTTTTTATATTTAAAATCGGCTCTCTTCTGACTTTTATATTTTTTTGCTGCAAAACCGTTTTGAAAAAATCTTCCCAATCAAGATTTGAACTTTTTTTATTTCTACTTGAAAAGAGTTCAAAAATTTCATCTTCGCTTAATCCTTCTGCCTGTTTTGCTAAAAAGATAATAGCCTTTTGCGTAGAGAGTTTATATTTTTTCTCAATAGCCTCTAATTTTGCTCTATCTTTTGGATTTGAAGTAAATAACCAATATGCGAGAGGAGATAATTTAAGCAACAATACTGTCGATACTTTTTTATGTTTTAAGAAAAACTCTCCAAAGTATGGAAGTCTTGAGGATAAAGACTTAAAGAGTTTGATTTCAAAATCATTTAAATTGACTTTGCTTGTTTTTAAAGAACTCTCTATAGCATCCCTTGAGTGTGGTAAATATATTTTCCAATCAGCAGTTTTATAAATAACTTCTGCTTGAGGATTTTGAAAAAATTCATCAACTGATTGGGTAATAACCAAGGTAATACCAAAGTATTTTCTAATCCTTCTTGCAAAATCTTCTAAAAATTTAGCAAACAGCGGATTATCTAAGACTTTCCATGCTTCGTCTACACCTACAATTCTTCTTGTTGATTTATCTTTTTCATACTCAATAAATGCTTCTCTTGCAGTTTTCTGCAAATACAACATCGCTATAACAGGCATAACCGGACTTGTTGATATGTCATCCAGTTCTAGAACAAAATAGCTATTTGTAAATTTAATATTACTTGCTCCGTTAAAATATTTAAAGTAAGGGCCATTTGGATCAGCATAAGGCTCTAACGATACAATCATTTTTCCAAGTTCTGATACAATGTAAGTTTCATCATCCCTGTGTGCTTTTTCTTTAAAGTCTATCAATGCTTCTCTTACTTCTCTCATGCCTGCATCTCTACCTTTGATTTCAAAGGCTCTGTTTATAGCTTTTGCAATCATTACGGATAATACTGTCATATTCAGTTTATCTTCCGGAGAAGAGTTTATATCTTTGTAAATATCCTGAAGATTAAGTCCTGCCATATAACCTACGATAGGCACTAGCATTTCTATCTCTTCGTCTGCGATTTTTTGTTTTACCTCTCCATCTTCTTCGAAATCATTTGTCTTAATTTCTGTAAAGAAGTTCATGCATATATTATTTTCAGGGGTAAACTCTAAAAATTGACCGCCTATGTTTTCAGAAAACTTTTTATAACTCCTACCAAAATCAATCATTCTTACTTGCCAGTTAGCATTTACTGCATTTCCTAAAAACGCATTGGCCCACATAGATTTACCTGAACCCATTGGTCCGATAACGATTATATTGTAGTTTTCTGAATTAAAAAAATCCAACGAGACAAACTGCCCGGTTCTATCAAAAAAGACATGATAAGGATTTCCATTGCCGGCATAGCCATTTACCAAAGGGGCTATTTGAGCGTTATTTGATTTAAAATTTTTATCAAATTTATCAATATTTCTATGCACTATCTCAGAATATTGCAAAGGCAGACTCATCAAAAATGTTTGATAAGCTATTTGGGGAAATTTCTCCTCTTTAACAATCCAGCGTCCTTGTACTTGTTCAAAGCTTTTCTTAATTAGACTCGTAAATTGATCTAATTTGTTTAAATCTTTTTCGCTTATTACAAGCGTTAGGAATGCCTCTAACGGTATTTCCCCTAAGTTTTCAATGTATTGTATAACCTCTTCGTTTTCATCTCGCCTTTCTTTTAAGTGAGGTCTTTTTTTATAAACTAAAGGTGGCATACCGCTTAATTGTCCCAAGTTCCATCTGGCTTTTGATAAAACTTTCTTTTTTTGTTTCTCAGTGTTTTTAAACTGTACTGTCAAAGACAACATAAAGGGGCAGGGCAGGTTAATCTGAAAGTCATCACCCATTGCACTAAAGAAAATATTTTGAAAGGTAAAAATATCCATTTCTCTTGGATATTTGTCTGTCGTTAGCACTCTTGTTTTCCATCCGCCCGGCGTTTCAAGCAAATTCTCTTTATCTAAAAGCTTAATATAAGTATCTTTAGTCATTTGCTTGTTAATTGTTGTAATAGGATCATTGCTTAAGTCATACTCACCTTTTCCGGGATTTAAAATTTCTCTTACAATCGGGATAAATTCATCCGGGCCCAAAGGTCTTATTGAATACTCTTTAAACATACCAAGTATTTGGTTGTATTGTTGGTTTATCACAAAATCATCAGTATCGTAAGGAAATAAAATTGAGAGAGTATGCACAAAATTTCTAACTCTCAAATCACTCTCTTTTCCTGCAATACTCTCGTCAGTCCATCTTCTGTAGTGTTCTATTGTGTCTTCTGTAAACTCCTTTAAAAGATCAGGGTGTTTTACATTGGGTGATTGACTGTGCAACTCCTCAAAATCATTGACTGTTCTGTGTATATCTCTGCTTGCATATGTCATTATGTTGATAACTGTATCATCAAGCATTATTCCGTTTAAAAGATTTATAATATCTTTTTCCGTTTGCGAAAGCAAAAAAGGCGGGGGATATAATCTAAAAATAATCCCCACTCTACCATCAGCCTGAATATAAAATCCGGCTCTGCCATCTTTTGGTTCTACATAGCTTCGGTAAAAGAGCATTTTACTGATTGTTCTTCTATCGCTTAAAGCTTTTACCTGCTCTTTTGTAAAGCTGTCCGGATCTACCATCAAATCATCAGGATAAAAGAATTTTTTAACGGCTTTTGCCGTTGATTTGTATAGTTTTTTAGCTGTTTCTTTAAAATTCATTTTTCATTTTCTCCTCTGTAAAATTGTGTCAAATCTAATCTTTTCATGCCTAAAATATCCATAATTTTAAGAAGCAAATATGCAGGAAAAGTACCCCTGTTTAACTTGATTGTAAAGTTTTCATAAGTCGTCTCTTCCCCATCTTTTACTAACTGCTCATAAACTTCTGTTAATTTTACATTTCTCTTTTCAATTTCGCCCCTAATGAGCTTGCTTGCTCTTTTTTTCCACTCCTCTTTGTAATCTTTTTTCTCATCTTTTTTGTTTTTAAGCGTATAAGTAACACCAAACCTATCTTCTACGGCCTTAAAAACTTTGTCAGAGGGATATCCGTGCAGAAACAGTGTTTCCATCGCTTCTTCCGGTGTTTCGGTGTCGCTGATTAAAAGTTTTATATCGTCCATTGC
>WFQD01000127.1 GCA_015487265.1 Sulfurimonas sp.
GTCTTAGCTGGGCAGAGTTAGAAAACATTGAAGACATTTACAAAAAATCAGTAAGAAATAATAATAATGCGTCAATGTATTTAAACCTTGAAGATGGTTTGACGGCAATAGTAACTGAAAAAATGAGAGAAGAAAATGAAAACTGTAAATTACAGCAGTTTTTTATGCACAATGATAATATTATTAATGTCTATGTCGCAGTAGAAAAATAGTTTAAATGTTAAGATGAAAATTATTTATCGTTATGATTGATGAAAAGTCAAAAGAATAATTAAGCTTGAAGCAATGAATAAGCAGGTGAGGGATAAAATAAGAGAACTGTATGTCATGGATGATAATTTCAAAACAGAAGGATATAAAACATGAATGAAGAATTGCTTGCAAAAAATATAGAAATAAACGAAAAAATGCTATTGAAACTTTCTAGTATAGAAGAAGAATTCGCAGTAGTGAAAAAAAATCAATCAACATTAGCCAAAGCACTAAAACAAATCCAAGAACAGCAAGAAAAAGATAAACAGGAACTAAGAAAAGTGTCTATGGACAATACTTCTTTTGTTGCAGAGATGGTAGATTATGGTTTTAAAAAGAGATTCGGAGATGAGAAATTTACAGACCTTACCACTGAATTAGCTAGTGCGTTTACTTCTCTATGGAGAATACTAGATAATCTTGAAAAAGACATCAGTGTGATTAAAAGACATGTTTAGAGGAATAAGATAAAATGAAAAAACTTGGACATCCCGAAGAAAAACAGCAAACAAAAGCGCAAACAGTAGAGGAGGAAATGAAAACTCATACAAGCCTCAATATTAGTGTGCCTATACGAGTGAGTAACAAAACAAATGATAGAGTATATACAGAATATATGCTTGACTCCTCAAGCGGTAAAACGAATAAACTAGCTTTTACCACAGGTGAAAAATTTGACCCCGATTATATTGTCGGAAAAAATAGTTATGCTGAAACGGGAAATAATTTTTTTGCCCATTTAAAAAAAGCATAGAAATGAGAATCAATAATGATAAAAATATTTATCATTATTGATATTATAATTTTATAATCAAAATAGATTTGAGGTTTAATGATGAAAACAGATATTTTACAAGAATATGGAATTGATAAGAGCGATATTATTTTTCCAAAGACAACAAAAGGTATGAAAATAACTTTATGTGCAAGGAGTTCTCTATCTTCGAGTGGTGAAGTTACATTTAAAATTCTTGGAAAATATTTTGAAGACTTTCTTGCTTCAGAGATAAATTACTGGTTGGAAGAAATACGACATAGGGTTTCACTGGCTGGATTGTCTAATACTGATAATATAAAAGATATAGCAAAAGATGTTTTAATGAGTGCATTTGAATCGTATCTACATAAAAATGATATTGAGATTATATGTGATATAGAACGAGAGAAATCTCCATTTTATGAGAATATGTATAATGGCTTGCAAATTCACGAAGTTGCATAGTTATATAGTCTAAGTTCAGTTCAAGCACTCTATTGAGTGTTTGTGCGGGGCTTAGATACCCCCGAAATCGCAAAATGAGTTTATGAGAAGAAAAACTATTTCGGCTCTTCCGCCATCCTTTTGTAGTTTTTCTTAAGTTGAAACATCTGTTTCACACCTTTTGCGAGAATTTTTACGACAACTAAATTACCATTAGCCTATCTATTCCTAAATCATAAACTTTTCGCTTCTTGAACTCTTTCTATTTTGGAAATGGTTAATTATGATATCATAGTGATAAATATTTTTATCATTACAGCTACTAAAATATAAAAAAGGATTTTTATGGAAGAGCTAAAGTACCCAACAACAGCATATGCAAAAGAGTTATTATATAAATATATTCCCAAAAATAAAGCAGATAAAAGTGGATTGTTTCTTTTACCTCTTCAAACAGGAAGTGGAAAAACTCATGCGACTATTGAGTATATAAAGGAGCATATTGAAAATGATAGCAAGGGTCCAATTATCTACACCATCAATACAAAACATAATCTAAAGGATACCTATAATAAATTACTTGATACTTTGGGAGATGAAGATAAAGGTAAAGTACTTCTACTGAAAAGTAATTTTGAATCTATTGTTGATATTTTTGAAAATTATTCAGACGAGATTCAAGCGTTCAAGGAACTGATTACTATAGGTGAGTTTCAAAGTTTACAAGCTAGTGTTGAACTTATTCTCAAA
>WFQD01000128.1 GCA_015487265.1 Sulfurimonas sp.
AAATCAACAAGCCAACTTTAACCTTTCTATTAAAATACCACAAAAACCTGTTTTATACAAATCAATAAAAAAATCATAATCTGACTTTACTCAAATTAACAGGATTGATTTTTATCTGTTTTTACTAATTATACACTTTTATCACCAAACAAACTACCTTGTAGCAAGCTATGGGGGTTATTTTGGTTTAACCATCCCACCCCAAGATATGGGTGACACATATCAGTATTAACGAAAATAATTTTTAACAGCAAACTCGAATTGTTTTATAAAAATCCGTTTAAAATAAGACACATTATTTATTTCATAAAAAAGAATAGTAGCTTTTTTGTATTCCACCTCATCAACAGCCCTGTAAGATATAGGAATACTATCGTAAGCAAGCAAAATCGCATCAGAGACTAATCTGGCAGTACGTTTGTTACCGTCTTCAAATGGTTGTATATATGATAGTAAAACCAATACTAAAAACGCCTTTTCAAAAAAATCTTTCTTACTGTTGACAAGCCTTATCATTTTACCCATAGCTTCTTCTATTTGAAACACATTATCCAATGGCTTATAGTTTGTACCTGTGATACCTACTGGTGCAGAACGCAGATTACTGGCAATTCCTAGACCAGCTGTTAAAAGTTTATGGATTTGTTCAATCTTAGCTCTTGATAAGGTTTTGAAAATATGTTTATGAGATAATACAAAATCAAATGCTTTTTTATGGTTCAGGATCATCTGTGTCTCCTCCTTAGTTTTTCCTTTTGCTTCTTTGTGCTCCTTGATTAAAGCCTCAGTATCTAGGAGCGAATAAGTGTTACCTTCAATCTGGGACGATTTCCACGAAAATTCTATCACTATTCTCTCAAATTCTTTCGCAATTATAGTCTTACTTTTTATCTTTTGATAGTTTTCTTTAAACTCTTGATGTAGATCCTGTAAGAACTTTGCTTCTTGAGTGGTAAAAATGTCATTTTTTAATACAGAGAAAACTCCAAAATCAAAATATTGTTTAATCTTTCTCTTATCCTGAGGAATAGAGAAATATTTTTCAATGTCAATCTCTTTGATAAGATTATACTGAGGGGAAGGCTTGTATGTTACACCTCGCCCTTTACCTTCCCTTATCAAAAATCCTTCTTTGACCAAAAAGTTCAAATCACGAATAACAGTAATCCGTGATACCTTATTCCATCCAGTTTTTTGCAGATACTGCCAAACACCTGAAACAGAAGACCTCTCTGACTCAGCAATATAGTTTAAAACTGCTTCCTGGCGCCTATTTAATCTTTGCAGCTCCATATTATCCTTTATTAATCGTATCATTTTTATAATATAATTGTATCATTTTTGAAACAAAAAATCAACTTAAAAGTATTAACTTTAAAACCCAACCTCAACTGTTGGGTCATCTCCATAAATTCCATCATCTGGATCTCCTTCACTGTATGCAATAACATTATATATCCATCTTGAACACATAGATACTCTTCTCCAACTTCTACTCCTTTCTTCCACAAAATTAATTATCTATTATTTCATCCCAAACCAATCAATATATCAATATTCCACAATCAATCTCATTCTGTATATATCTCAACACAACATTCTAACATTCTACAGAATGTTAGAATGTCTGACAAATTTTGCGGCTGCAAAAAGTCAAACAATAACACATATTATTTGTCCTACAGTTTAACTAGTATGTCTATATTCTTTATGTCATAATCCATCTTCTATACCTTGTTTTGCAACAATATAACTAAATCCATAATATTATAATAATATTATAATATTATGGATTCCCGATCAGAGTCGGGAATGACCTAGAAAGGGCGAGGGTATCATTATTCAGTCCCTATTTGCCATTTTCCAATCCATATTTGTCATTATCCAATCACCCATTTGTCATTGCCCGATTTAATCGGGCAATCCATACCTTATGGATTCCCCTGGAGCTACGAACCGAAGGGACAGGTCCCCTGTTTTAGCGGGAGATGATATTTACTTTTCTTTGTCGTTGTCCGACTTGATCGGACAATCTATAAATACATTTTTTACTTTTGCGCCAAATACTCTGCCTGATCTGTCAGCAAATCAGCTGCACCCTCATCTATACTTTTTCCTCTTTGTCTTTCCACCTCTTTGATAAATTTATTATATTGTTTGGATATGGATTTATCTATTTTTTGAATCTGTTTTTCAAGTTTTGATTTAGCTAGAGGATGCATATTTTGGGATTTTTCTTCAAGTTTTTCCTTCATCTTTTCAAGTATATCTATATGTTTTAATATTGATTTTAGTTTGAAGTAGGTTGAAGGTCTGTGGATCCACTTTTGAGAATAATAATCCAAATTTGATTGAAGAGCTGTCAGGGTAGTATATACCTCAAAACTTATATTTTTTTCTGCATAATTACCAGCTTTATCATAGGCTTCAATTTTTATCTTATGGATTCCTGTTTTAAGCAATCTTAAATCTATTTTAGCATCTGTTGTTTCTGATTTATCTAAATATGCTTTTTGTGAAAATATTCCTGATTCTTTATCTATAACATTATACTGGAAATTTATTTTTTCATTGTTTAGATATTGTTTATTGTTTAACGGACTTTGAATCATAATCTGAGGTGGTGTTATATCTTCAGCCTTGTCCCCTTGTAAAACAGAATCAGGATTTTTCGCCTCCTCATATATCCCATCCCCATCATTGTCAAGTTTTATAG
>WFQD01000129.1 GCA_015487265.1 Sulfurimonas sp.
AATAAATATAAAAAGAGTTGGGGCATCAACTCTAGCAGGAGAAGTTGTAAGAGCTACTTCGGTAGCCTAACTTCGTTGATAGCTTAATCCATCCAACTATTACATAGGGATTTTAGAATCCCCTTGCTTTAGCTATGGGGAGTATGTCAAGCTATAATTAAAACCAATCGGGTGGTGCTTACCTCATAGTCAAAAGGCTCGAAAAAGCATTTAAAAATCAAAACACTACTTACTATTGTCAAACTTACTATTGTCAACAACTCAAAATCAGTAAAAGGATATCTATGTCAAAAAGGAAAATATTTGACACCGCATTTTCTACGGAATCACTAGAACGAAGACAAAAGCTATACAAGCAATATCATTCACATTATGAAATATTGGATCAGATAGATTTAGTCAAGTGTTTAAACAAAGGAATTAAACACTCAAAAGCAAGAAATATTGCTATTGATATGGTGTGCAGAGAAAAAGCTCACATATATGACAAGAATATAAATGATATATTTTTAAGTGAAAAGAACGAGGATGATGGAAAGCTGATCACCTTGGATGGTCTTACATTTGAACCTGATAGATTAAACTTTTCAAACATAAATGAAAATAATAATGATTTATCTGAGTTTCAACCAAAAAGTATGTTTGGCAGGGCAAATAAATATGCAAAATATTTCTCTAAACTAGCATGGAGGAAATACCAGAGACGAAACATAGATTTTTTATGTAAAAGCAACTCAAAAGTGGAAAATCTTATCAAAGAAAAATGCAGTGACCACATTGAACACTTTCTAAACAATGAGATATCTATACAGAATATCGTTTTCCAAGTGCTTATCTCTTGCTATAAGGAGAGCGCAACCGGCACTATAGTAAATGATGTTTCCGAATATAATATGGATCGGCTAAAAATATTTGCCGATGTAATGGGGATAAATATAGAAGAAAATGAGACAGAGATATTTGTCCTTGCGGTCGAATCTATATTTAGTAAAAAGATGCCCAATGGAGATGAAGAGTTTTATAGGCTTCTGTTAAACTGTTATTGGTATTTTGAGACGATAGCACTAGAACAGTGCTGCGCAAATATGAATCAGAGCTATGTATTTTTTGACAATACAAATGAAGCCTCTTTTGTTGGAAAGATTCTAATGCGCAATAATCATCTGGACCCAAAACAATGGCAGCATATATATTTTACGAAAAAAGAGAACGGAATAAGCGATTATGTTCTAAAATTTTGGATAGAACTTGAATTTTTATCGGAAAACAACTCCGGTAAGCACAAAATACGAAACGGTACAATGAGAGCTGTTTTTGCGCTGCAAAAAGATAACTTGATAGAGGTAATAGCCATTATAGAATTGGACATCGTGCAGCCTGTATGGGTAAGTATTGAGTCTGATGAAATAAACCAATCTCCAATGGAAGCTCTAGCATACACACTTAGTGAAAAAATTGAATATTATGATCAGATAGATACACCGGAGATGAGAACACTTTTTCAGAGAATCCTCCCTGATTATGGATATTATAAAAAAGAAATAATCGAGGCTATGCATACAAACGAAAAATATCTCGTCGGGAAAGCCGTAAGAATATTGTCTGATAGAAAATATGATGATTTAATATTGGGAGAGCTACTGGAATATATTGATAGCACAGTGGTGGATAATGAAGAAATGAATGGATGCATGTTGTATGGATCTGACATCAAAAGATATTATAACTTTGGGAGATTATTTTGTGTAATTATAAACAGAGAAAAGTTAATTGAACGGAATCAACATGAACTCAGGTCCATGTCCCTTGACAATGGTGTGCCGCTAGAGAATGTTTACAACAGAATATGTGGCAGAAGCCTTCCGGTCCTTGTTTGTGAAGAATATGGGAATAGACCGTGAATACAATACCAATAAAAGCGGTAAAAATATTGAAAGACATCAGCTTTTTACTGTGTGAGGCTTTAAACAGTAATTTGCAAGCGTTTGAATACATTGACGAGAAAAAAAGAAGAGAATACACTCGAGAGGAAAAGGAGTCACTTGAAAAATATGATATACCAAAAATAATATCAGGTTTTCAAAAAAAGGACAAAAAAAAGGATATGATTAAGTATATCAATAGCAATGTGAACAAAGAAGACAAAAGTATAATTCTTACAGAACTGATCTTGAAAGAGGCTTATAACGAACCAAGCCTTGGCAACATTAGACCAAAAGAGCTTTTTTTATTTACTCCTAAATGTAAATGCTGTGGAGCCACACTTGAATCAGAATATCACTTTGAGTCACCATTAAAAAAATACCCATACAGCAACAAGAAATGCTTAAACTGTTCTCACGATGAAGCGGTATTGGTTTGTGTCTGTCAATGTTGCTCAAAAAAA
>WFQD01000130.1 GCA_015487265.1 Sulfurimonas sp.
AAAATTAACTTTAACCGTTGAAATCGTTCAAAAAGCTGTAGAGGCTAGTGCATTAACTGTTGATGATTTTATAAATACTGGAAAAAGTATAGATACTATTGCGGAGAGAGCAGAACAAGCAAACAATATATCTTTTGCAAATGCAAAGAGTGTAGATGAAATTCATACAACCTCAGAGCATTTATATGTTCTAACAAATAATTTAGATACTCAACTTGAGACATTTAAAACTTGATGTCACAAGTGGTATTACTTGCCAAAATTACCAATCATCAAGCACAAATCCTTTTGGTTCGTCTTCTATCTCTTTGACCTCAACATTTTCATTTATTTCAGGTTCAAGATTTTTCTCTACTTTTGGCTTTTTTAGCTGCTCTTCAAACTGTAACTCTAAGCCCTTACTTGTCATCACAAAGCCATTGACATGCAATTTTCCTTCATGAATTTTATTGTGATGCTCTTTACACAGTGGGATGAGATTATGTTTATTATCTTTATGAAAATGCCCGATAAATCCTGCTTTATCAGCTAAACTTCTTTGGGAAATATGGTGTACATCTTCTGCCATTGCACCGCAAATAATACATTTCGTCACATACAGCTCTTTATTATACTTCGATTTTTTCTTTTTCACAAGTAGTTCAAGCTCATCAAAATCATTGGAGAGGCGTTTTCTAATGGCATTTGCTTCACTTAAAAACTCACTGTCCATATGGAGAGATTTTGCGAACTCTAAACCATAAATACTACTTCCACTCCCCTCTTGTAACACACGATTAAAGAGGAGTTTATCTTTTTGCTCATCATACTCAACACTCAAATGCAAATCAACAACATTTTGCAAACGGGTAATCTCTTGCATAGTTGAGAGCTGATGCAGGTGTGTTGCAAAAAGGAACAAGCAACGTGTTTTTGCAAGCTTCATAATGGCAGAGGCAACAATAGCAACCCCTGAGAGTGTCTCTGTTCCATGGCTTATTTCATCACCAAGCACGAGCGAATGCACACTAGAACGATTAAAAATATTTTTAAGTTCTAACATCTCTACAGCAAAGGTTGAGAGTCCTTTTGCAAGATTGTCTTTGGAGACTATACGGGTGAAAAGAGAATCAAATATGCTAAATTTCATCACACTTGCAGCCACAAAAAAGCCCGATTGTGCCATAAGTGTTGCAAGCCCTATACTTTTCATCAAAGAGGATTTTCCGCTTGAGTTAATTCCATAGAGTAAAACACCATTCACATCATGTCCATCATGCACACTCACATTAAGCATCACGGTCTCAGGGTGTGGTAAATCCATATAATCTCGTGAGCCCATCACAATGTCATTGGGTACATAAATACCCCCGCGTTCTTGGATTTCTATGAGAGGATGGCGCAGCTGCATAATCTGCATAAAGTTTTCATCTGATTTTGTTGTAACAATTGTTGGTCGTGCATGATTATACATTTGCGCTATTTTAGAAGAACTCATCCCAACATCAAGGTCGGAGACATAACTAATCACTCTATCAAACAACAAGGCATAACGTCTTTGAAAAAGGGCTTGGAGTTGGATATAGCGCTCTTTGACCAAAACTACAATTTTACGGCGGTTTTTCATGATTTTATCTGAGAGAGTATCGGTAAATGCAGAACTGATTTTGACAGAATTTGTCAATTTTTTCACACTAAATTTGCTCAAATCCGCATCATTTTTAAATGCTTTTTCTATGAGTGCATAACGATTTTTTGAGAGTGAAATATAATAACCCTCTTTTTCTAAAAGCCCCAAACTTACTAGATGATTTGCACTTTTTACCCCCTCTGCTTCGAGTAAATTTTCAATTTTTTGAATAATATCTTCATAGGCTATCAACATAACACTATTTTCTTTCACGAGTGTATCTATGGCTTCATCCACACCACTCATCAAAAAATTTTCATCAACTGTTGCGTTTGTAAAACGCCGTGAGACATCCAGGTCTATGCTCTTTGTAATATCACGTAAAAATTCATCGACTTCACTCTCATGAAAAGGTGTTTTTTGAATTTTATACTTTTTAATGTACTGCATCAACTCCTTCACTGCTACCATCGAGTCATACACATGGTTCATCTCAAAAGGGTGCAAACGACTCAAATTTAAACGCCGAGAGAGACGCTCTAAGTCATAAATACCTCGCATCATCTCATCGAGGTAGCGTGTATGTGAATGTAAACGTTCTATAAGGTTGTATCGGCGTTCAAGTTCCTCTTTGTCCATAATAGGGTTGAGCAGTCGCTCTTTAAGTAAACGCCGTCCGATAGCTGTGGCACTTTTGTCCATCATTTTAAGTAATGTAAACTCGCGTCTGTCTTTAGAAATAACACCCATCTGTTCAAGAGCATTGTTGCCAAGGTACATAAAACGGCGGTTATCTATCAAACGCGGCATTGCCATTTTTTGTACAATATGATAATCATGTTCAATCACAAAATCAATCAAAATTGCCAAAGATTCCGTAATCATCGGATTGCGTTCTAAATCTAAATGCTCAATGGGTGAGAGCAAGGATTGAATCTGATAGGCCTCTTTAAAAAGTGCATTTTGAAACTCAATTTTTGGCCGTTTATGATTGACAGAGTAGTTATAATGCTCCGCAATTTCAAGATACTGTAAGACATGGCGTTGCTCATCAACACCATCTAAAAAAGTAAGGACTATTTCGCTTGTTTTATAGACATTTAAAAGGTTAAAAACTTCATCTAAAGCATACGCACTATCTTCACTTGTGGAGTGAGTTTCATACATCCAAGTTTTACCTGTTGTAACATCAATCGCGGAGTAACCTACACTATACATCCCTCTATATTTATCGACTAAAAGGGAAACGATATAATTTTCATCATTATCAACAATATGCTCAAAATTTGTCCCCGGAGAGACAATTTGTGCAATGTAACGACTGATTTTTGGAGGAGTGCCTTTTTGTTTGACGACAATAATGGTGTACTTTTCTTCCCCGATTAAACGACTCAAATAGCGTTCAAAACTTACAGCAGGCACTCCTGCAAGTAGAGGATTCTTATCGGAGTTTTCTATGATGTTTTTATTTTTTTTCGTGAGTTGAATGTTTAAGAGTTCTGCTATCTCTTTGGCTTTGCCTATCTGCTCTTCATCATTGTTAATCTCATACACTTCATAAAAGGTACCAATCTCCATAAAAACAACACTGTCTTTGCCATATTTTTCTTCAAAATGGCGTTGCAAGTCAAAATAGGTTTGTGTCAAGAGTTTGTTTTTATTGTTTAAAATCTCTGTATAATCGTTTCGTTTCATAGTTCACTTTTAACTTTTGTTACAGTTATTATAACATAAGAAGCTAATTTTGGCATCTTCATTGCTTTTATAGAGTTTGTAAGTTATAATAGTTAAGATATAACTATAATTTATTCTCAGGTTCGTTCATGAAAAAACAGATTTTTCTTAGTATTACACTCCTTAGTGCTTCCTATGCACAAGACTTAAAAACAACGATCAACGAAGTTATCAACACCAATCCTGTTGTTTTGGAAAGGCTCAAAAACTATAATGCTTTACGAGAAGACATTACAACAGCCAAAGCTGGGTTTTACCCCAAACTCAACTTAAATCTTGGTGTAGGGATTGAAAAAACAGACAAATCGCACCAAGCAAACGGTGCCCCTAACACACATGACAGTTATAGTGTCTACCAAAACTCTTTAACTTATACACAAAATTTATTTAATGGTTTTAGTACAAGTTACCAAATTAAAGAGCAGGAGTATAAGACACTCTCTGCTGCGTACAGCTATATTGAAAAAGTGAATGACCGTGCATTTGCAACAGCAAATCAGTATATAGAAGTCATGAAGAATGAAGCACTTTTAGAGAATTCCCAAGAAAACATCACCATTAACCAAGAAATTTTTGAACGTGTTCAAAAGCTTTATGATTCAGGGCTCACAACCCTCTCAGAAGTCAATAAAATAGAATCTTCACTCGCCCTTGCCAAGTCCAATTATGTGGTACAAGAAAACACGCTTCTCAACCAAAACTTTCAACTTGAAACACTGCTTGGTCGTCACTTAGATGCTAAAAAAATGACAAAACCTTCACTCTCTGTACAAATGCCAACATCACGAGAAGCAGCAGCCCAATTTGCCATTGCTCATAATCCATCCATTTTAGTCAGTAAGTACAACATCAAACTAGCAAAAGCAACCAACAAAGAGAAAAAGTCACTTTATTACCCAAAAATTGACATTAGTATTTCTCAATCTATGAATAAAAATCTTAGTGCCATCGAGGGACATAATGATGCCTTTAAGGCAATGGTCTTTCTCTCCTATAATCTTTTTAATGGCTTTTCCGACAGAGCCCAAATGCAAAAAAGCATTAGTTTACTCCATCAAGAAGTACAATCAAAAAATAAAATTCAAAGACAGATTATAGAGGGTTTAAATCTCGCCTACATTGCCTATGAAAAACTTCAAGAGCAACTCGTTCACCTTACAGAGTATAAAAAATACTCACAAAAAACTCTCAAACTCTACCAAAAAGAGTATGATTTAGGGCGCCGTTCCTTACTTGACCTTCTCTCTGCACAAAATGATTTTATTCGCTCAAAAGCACAAATTATTACCACAAACTACAGTATTCTTTTTGCAAAATACCGTATTTTAGATGCTATGGGTATTTTGGTTGATACTGTTTTAGGTGAAAATCATGAGGCATATGCACATGTTGGTCTCCATAACACACCAACTCCCTTAATCAAAGACACCCTCCCTTTAGACACGGACACAGACAAAGACCTTATTTCAAACGACAAAGATTTATGTCCAAACTCTTTAACACAAAGCCGCAAAGATAATTATGGCTGTTTTACAACAAAAAAACTCAAATAAAGGAAAGAAATGCTTATTACCAGTGCTGATAACCTGAGAATGGATGCCTTACTTGACTGCTTAGTGCTTTTTACAAAACTCTACCATAAGCCTTTTTCAGCAGAAGCCTTAACAGCAGGACTCCCTGTAGAACCAGGAGCAGAGTCCCCAGAACTTTTTTCCATCAACAATGCAAAAGGACTCTTTTCTCGTGCAGCTGCAAAAGCAGGTCTCAAATCTTCACTGATTAGACGACCACTCCATCAAATCTCTCCACTCCAACTGCCGATGATTATCTTACTCTCCAATCAAAGTGCTTGTATTTTAGATAGATTTAATGAAGATCAAACACAAGCAAAAATCATCATGCCTGCAGAAGAAGCGATTGAACAGTGGGTCGATTTTGAAGACCTTGCAGATGAATACATTGGTTTTGGTTTTATGCTCAAAAAAGCTTTTGAGTATGAGGAAGACAACAGAAGAACTCTTCAACTTCAGCAAAAGCACTGGTTTTGGAGTACACTCAAACTCTCCATAGGGCAGTACAAAGAGGTTTTATATGCTTCATTTCTCATCAACCTTTTTGTTTTAGCTTCTCCACTTTTCACCATGAATGTTTATGATAGAGTTGTTCCCAACAATGCAATTGAAACGTTATGGGTTTTTGCAGCGGGTGTAAGCATCATCTACATCATGGATACTTTTGCAAAGTTTACACGAACATACCTGCTTGAGAGTGCTGCGAAAAAAAGTGACATCATTATGTCCTCCATCATTTTTGAAAAAGTCCTTGATTTAAAGATGGCAAACCACCCCGCTTCGGTTGGTTCTTTTGCAAATAACTTAAAAGATTTTGATAACATCCGTGGCTTTTTAACGAATGCAACTATGGCAGCACTCATTGACCTCCCTTTTTCTATCATCTTTCTCGTCGTCATTGGGTATTTGGGTGGCAATATTGTTTACATCCCAATCCTTACTATGACTCTTATTTTAGGCTATGCTTATTTTATCAAAAAGCCACTACGAGCTTCTATAGAGAGTACCCATGAAGCAAGTGCGAAAAAAAGTTCTATTCTCATTGAAGCACTCAACAACATTGAAACCCTTAAAACCCTCGGCACACTCAACCAAATCCAATGGAAATGGGAAGAATCAACGGGTGAAATTGCAGGAAAAAGCTTAAAATCTCGTCTACTTTCAGCCTCTATCCCAACCATTACCCAGCTCCTAATTCAACTCAATACTGTCATGATTGTTGTGTATGGTGTGTATCTCATCCAAGATTTTCAACTCTCTATGGGGGGACTTATCGCCATTGTTATTTTAACAGGGCGAACCTTAGCACCGATGGGGCAAGTAGCAGGACTCATGACAAACTATGAAGACACAAAAACATCCTATGAAACACTCAACGACATTATTACCCAACCGAGTGAACGCCCTGATGGGAAAAAGTTTGTACAGAGACCTGATTTTAGTGGGCATATAGAGTTTGTCGATGTAACATTTTCTTACCCAAACACCGATGTTCCTGCCTTAAAAAATGTCTCTTTTGTCATTAACCCTGGAGAACATGTGGCTATTATAGGGCGAATTGGCAGTGGAAAAAGTACCATTCAAAAACTCATTTTAGGTCTTTATGAGCCAGACTCTGGGCAAGTACTCATTGATGGTATTGACATCAACCAAATTGACCCTGCGGATTTGCGTAAAAATATGAGCTATGTTTCACAAGATGTAATGCTCTTTCGAGGGACTGTGAAAGACAATATTACCTTCCGAGCCACCCATGCAAGTGATGGAGCGATGATACGAGCCGCACAAATAAGTGGTGCTTCTGAATTTATCAAAAAGCATCCAAAAGGGTATGAGATGCCTATCGGTGAACGAGGGCTGGGACTCTCAGGTGGACAGCGCCAAAGCATAGGTATTGCACGGGCATTTTTACTTGATGCCCCTATTATGCTCATGGATGAGCCAAGTAATGCTATGGATCAAATTACAGAAGCAAAACTTTTAAGCAACATTCAAGAAGCATTAAAAACAAGAACTTCTCTACTTGTGACCCAAAAGATGACCCTGCTTAAAATTGTAGAGAGAGTCATTGTGATGAATGAGGGACGAATCGTCATTGATGCTCCAAAAGAGGACGCCATACTTCAACTCCAAGGTGGAGAAAAATCATGAAAAAAAATAACAAACCTGTAGAATACACACAAAAAGATTATGAATTTATGAACTCTTTGAGTTCTGCCATTTTAGAACAAACACCTTCACGAGTGAGTAAAGTGTTAAAACTGTGGCTTTTTACTATTCTTTTATTTATTGCTTGGGCATCCTTTGCTTCTATCGATGAAATTACACGAGGGAGTGGAAAAGCCATTCCTTATGGACAAAATCAAGTGATTCAAAATCTTGAAGGGGGGATTGTTGAGAGTATCTTAGTACATGAGGGGCAAGTTGTTCACAAAGGCGATGTGATTTTAAAAATTAACAATGCCAAATCAGAATCGACGAGTGAAACAAATATCATGAAGTATAATGAACTACTTGCCAAACAACTTCGTCTTGATGCAGAGGCAAATAGTCATCCATTTAGAACACTCCAAACAGATGATCCAGAACTCAAAAAGCAAATTGAACTCGCAAAACAACTCTATCATTCCAATAGAATAGAAATTCTTGCACAAGACGACTCTTTTGTGCAACAAATAGAACAAAAAAAGCAAGCCTATCTTGAAGCAAAAGCGAAAATTCATTCTCTCAAAAAATCCTTAGAGTATGTCACAGAAGAGATTTCTATGACCGCACCTATGGTTAAAGAGGGAGTCAAATCAAAAGTTGATTTTCTAAAACTCAAACGTGAAGCCAATGGAATTCAAAATGATATTGAAGCAGCTGTACTCTCTCTTCCGAGACTCAAATCTGCTATAGAAGAGTTTCGTAATAAACGCACCGAAGCAAAACAAAAGTTTATTAATAAAGCAAAAGAAGAGCTCAATAAAACCACAGCAGAAATAGCAAGACTCAAAACGCAGCAAGTAGCACTCAGTGACCAAGTCAAAAGGACAAAGGTGACTTCTCCTGTCGATGGAATTATACAAAAACTTTTTGTAAACACTGTGGGCGGTGTTATAAAGCCAGGGGCAGATTTAGTGGAGATTGTCCCTACAAATAAAAAACTCTACCTTGAAATAAAAATAAAACCTAAAGATATAGCCTATATTCACCCAGGTGCTGAGGCAAAGGTCAAAATTTCGGCCTATGATTTTGCTATATATGGTGCTTTAGTTGGAAATGTTGTCAATATTTCGCCAGATACTATTACAGATAAAAAAGGAAAAACTTTTTATCTTATTTACATAGAGACAAAGAAAAATTATCTTGGAAGCAAAGAGCATCCTCTGAAAATTATTCCAGGGATGACAGCCAATGTAGATATTGTTACAGGAAAGAAAACAGTACTTCAGTACATCTTAAAACCTATACTTAAATCTAAACAATATGTATTTACAGAGAGGTAATTATGAAAAAAATATTTTTATCGACCAATATAGAGATAGTTGAAGAGTTAAGCAAAAAACATGCTATCAAAGATTTTACCTTAGTTTCGGACCTAATTTCTTTAGACAAAAGTATCAATGCACTTGATGAAGCATTTATACTTTTTGTTGATTATGACTCATGTTCAAGTGAACTCAATCGTCTCATTTCGCTCAATAAACTCCCAAAAAATACAATAGTACTCGAAAAAAATCCTGAAGTCACTTCTGGAAAAATGCTCATTTCACATAAGGTTAAAGCCTATGCTAACAGTAGAATTTCCGTAGCCAATTTCTCACAAATGCTTGAAGCAGTCAGTAACAATCAAGTCTGGACATATCCAGAACTTACTGTCGCTTTAAGTAATAACATAGCTTCTTCTACCATTAATGACGATGCAAAAGTACTCGTACAAAACAGACTCTCTCCTAAAGAGCTAGAAGTAACCTACTTCATTCTCGATGGACTTACCAACGATGCCATAGCACAAGAGTTAAAAATTACAACACGAACAGTCAAAGCACATGTCAGTTCAATTTTTGCAAAACTTCATGTCAATGATAGACTTGCTTTAGTGCTTTTACTTAAAGAATAGAGTGGGAAG
>WFQD01000131.1 GCA_015487265.1 Sulfurimonas sp.
CTCGTGGGCTCGGGATGTGTATAAGAGACAGAACCGATATTGTTGAGTTTATTCTCAAAAAAAATCTTAAAGCATATAAAAATCCATGGTCTTGTCTTGGTATAGATAGGATCAAAGAGATTGAAGAGCTTCTTTACCAATTTTATGTAGAGAATAAGGAAGATTTTATTCATGAGGTAGTAAGTGCATCTTTTAATCTTTCAAATATAGATAAAGACTCATATTTGACACAGCCACGCTCGATGATTGTGTTTTCAGATCGTGAGAATACAACTCATAGAGCTCTTTTAGGAGGAATTGCCGATATCATCTTTGAAAATAAAAATGCTTTGTTTGTTGTCGATATGGATGATATTGAATCTGATGATGATTTTGAAACCATATTGTTTCATGATGTTGACGGATTTATTGGGCATATTAAAGAATTTCCATACGGTATTTTATATGTTACAAATATTCAAAATGAAAAAATTAGATATCTAAAAAAGATTTTTAAGATTATAGACAGAGGAACTATTTTAAAAGATGAAGGTGCTTTTTATTTATATGGATATATGATAGTATTTGGTTATATTAACGGCGAAGATGTAAATATAACAGACAAAGATGAGATTACTGAAAAAATAAAAGAGCTTTTTTTGAAGTCATGTAATTTATCATTTTATAGAAAATTAGAAGAGAGAGTAATCTATTTTACATCTCTTGATAAGGAGGAAGCTATTGGGTATCTACAAAAACGTTTTAACCAGATTTTGGATAGGGTAGAGTCTTTGCACAAGATAAAAATTATTTTACGTGATGAAGTAAAAAATAAAATTGTATCAGAATGTATACAAAATCAGTCGGAGTTTGAAGTTGAAGAGATTGATAGTAAACTTAAAAAAGTTTTTATTATCCCGTTTATTAATTGCTTGAGATATTCAAAGATAAAAAAAGGTGATATTGTATTGTTAAAAGATCTTGATAATAATAGATTTAATATGGAATTGGCATGAAAGTAAAAGTGTGTCCTGTTTGTGGGTATAAAAATGATTCGGATGCACTGTTTTGTGCTTCATGCTCCTTTGATCTTTCTACTGTTCAGCCTATTACTAAGAATAAGCATGCTCTTAGACTAATCGGCAATGACTTTTCTATCGCAATTACTAAAAAAGCGGTTTTGGGTAGAGAAGGAGTTGCAAAAGAACACTTTCAAGACAGATCAATCTCAAGAAAGCATTTAAAGATTTTTTTTCAAAACGATCAGTGGTATATAGAAGACTTAAACAGTTCCAACGGCACTTGGTTGAATAAAAAGCAAATACTTCCACTACGGTCATATAAAGTGACAACAGGCGATGAAATAACACTTGCAAACAAGATAACTTTATATGTAAAAATGCAAAATGCGGATGATGCAACTATAAAAGAGCAGATAGTAGATGATATTACGATAAAAGAAGATGTTGAATTTGATGACAAAACAATGTATAAAACTGTTGTATTACCTTCATCAGCACCGTTTTTAGATTCATCATCACTTTCTAATGATGAAACAATAAACGGATATAAAATTAAAAAACATCTTGCTTCAGGTGGAGAATCTGATACTTATCTTGTTGAAAAAGATTCAGATTTATATGTTTTAAAATTTTACAGACTCAATATGCTACCTGAGCTTGACTTGGTTCAAAAAATTAAAGAAATTACAGATCAACATGGTGAACATCTTGTAAAAATTTATGATTTTTGGTCTGATGGAAAAAAATTTTATGAAGTATATGAATATTGCAAAAACGGTAATCTTGATGATTTTATCACGGGTAACAGTAAACTTGATTTTAAAGACAAAGATGTTTTTTTCGATTTCATTTCTCAGATAAATGAAGGTTTGAAAGTTTTGCATAAAAATAATATCTTACATAGGGATTTAAAACTTTCAAATATTCTTGTCAGAGAAGATTTAAGTTTTGTGCTTTCTGATTTTGGTATAGCAAAAGGTGTAGAATCATCTACGATTATGACAAAAAATTTTAAAGGAAGTTACAGATATTCTGCCCCTGAAACATTAATGAATCACTTTGGTAAAAAGAGTGATTATTGGTCTCTTGGTATAATCGCCTTTGAGCTATATACGAGTAAAAATCCTTTTGAGCAGATGACTATCAATGCTATTTTTGCAAAACTTCTTGACAAAAAAGATTTGACAATTCCTAAAACAGATATTGATTCACAAGTTGTTGTATTGTTAGAAGGCCTGTTGCAAAAAGATCCGTTGAAGCGATGGGGAAGCAAGGAAGTCGACAATTTTTTAAAAAATATTAAAAATAATATACAATTACCAGAATATAATCAAGATATAGAAGCTAATGAAAATGAATGGAAAAATTTAGGATTTAATGAAGAAGAGAAAAAAGAATGGCAAAAAAATGGATTTATTGCTAAAGAGGCACATGAATGGATTGAAGCCGGATTTAGTGTTTTAGATGCTGTAGAGCTTCATAAAGTAGGGATTTCTCCTCAAGAAGCGGAATTTGGGAAAAAAGAGGGGCTAAATCTCCATGAGATGATTATGTTAAAAACAAAAATCCGATGTTTGATTCAACAAACAAAGGCACATTACGGCTCTATAAATTGTTTAATGTATAACAGCGGTAATTCTATGCTTGCTTCCGGTGGGAATGATTACGCTGTAAAAATCTGGAATGAACTTGTTTCAAATTTGATAGATTCATTTGAGCTTCATACCGGATATGTTAATAGTGTTGCTTTTAGTCCTGATAGTAATATCGTAGCAAGTGCAAGTCAGGATAAAAGTATTAAACTATGGGATTTGAAAGAAAAAAAAATGATCGCCTCTTTAGATGGTCATCACAGTTCTGTAGATGCACTTATTTTTACAAATGACGGAAGATTTCTAATAAGTGCAGGTTTAGATACTTATGTTCATATATGGGATATTGATACCGGTAAAATCGTTAAAACTTTTAACGATAGTTTAAGCGGTATTTGTTCATTATCAATTAGTTATGATGATAAATATCTTGTCGGCGGTTCAGAAGATGGAAATGTTTATTTATGGGATTTTGAGGAAAAGAAATTTCTTTATTCTATAGAGTCGGATCAGCCTATTAAAACTTTAGTTACATTTCATCCGTCAAAGTTATTTCTTGCATATATTTATAACGGTAAATCTGTAAAAGTAATTGATATAACAACTAAAAAAGAGATATCTGAATTTGAGATAAAAGCCACATCGATAGAATTTTCTTTTTGTGGTAAAAATTTAGCAATCGGTAAAGAAGACGGTTCTGTAATATTATGGGAATATGAGCTAAATAGTGTATATTCGATTTTAAAGCAAAACCTCGAAGAAAGTTATTTACAAGATTTTGATATGTCAAATAAAAATTTTATGGCTATTTTAAACGGTGATACTATAGAAATATGGAATAAAACAAAAGACAAGTTGATTAGTTCTATTAGGATGACGACATTGTCTATAAAAGCACTTGCTTTTAGTAAAAACAATAAATATCTTGCATGTGCTAATAACGATGGATTTATTCAGATATGGGAATCTACATTGCAAAAAAATATGAAAATGCTAAATGAACATGGTTTCAAGCTTCACGAAGTATTTGGATGGTTTGAAAAAGGGTTTGATATTTATGAAGCTAAAAAATGGCGTGATACAGGTTTTGATAAAGAAAATGCAATTAAATGGAAAGTTAAGGGGTTTTTATCTAATGAAGCAAAAGAATGGATTGAAGCCGGATTTGATATAAAAGAAGCAAAAGAATGGAAACTTTATAAAGTTTTACCTAATACTGCGCGTTTACTTAAAGAATCAGGTATAAGTTTAAATGAGCTTGAACATTGGTTTGAAGCAGGCTTTTCATTATCTGAAGTTCAAGCATGGCACAAAGAAGGGTTTAGTGTTAAAGAAGCACAAAAGTGGAGTATGTTGGAAAAAACTCCGGAGTCTGCTAAGAAGTATAGTAAATTTGGATTTTTAGGATATATCTTTGCAAAATTTTTTTAAAGGTTTAAATTGTATAGCATAACTTACTGTTCAATTAAAGGCGATAGAAGAAAAATCAATGAAGATGCGATATTGATACAAAAAGATATTTTTTCAGATTCAGATGGTTATATTGAGATAGATACGAAAGAAAATATTCTTTTGGCAGTAGCAGATGGGATGGGTGGATATGCTAAAGGTAATGTTGCAGCATACACGGTTTTACATCATTTGGCAAATAAAAAGCCAAAAGATGCTCATTCTTTTATAGGTGCATTAATAGAAACAAAAGATGTTCTTGAAGATATTGCTTCTAAAGAAAATATTACATTGGGAACTGCATTTACAGGTGTGTTATGTGAGAATGGGAATTGTTTGATTGTTAGTGTCGGCGATTGTAGGGTATATAAAGTTTCTTCTGATAAATCAATGTTATTAAGTAAAGATCATACATTGATTAACCATCTAAAAGAAATCGATTTTGATATAGATGAACAAATAATTGAAAAACAAAAAAATTTTCTTACTTCAGCAATTACGGGAGGAACAGATAATGATAATTTCGAAATTTTTCAAAAAAGTTTTTCTTTAGAAAAAGGAGAAAAACTGGTTTTATGCTCGGACGGCTTTTGGAATGTATTTGAGAAAGATATAATAAAAATAACTCAAAGTAAAGAACCGATTAAATATATGAAAAAATTTATAAAAGGGAGGGGTATAGATGATGATTGTAGTGTTATAATACTTCAGGAAAAAAGAAATGATATCACAAAAAAGAAGCATTATAATCAGATAAAATCTTATGTTAAGAATATGATTAAAAAAATATGAAATTTTTAGATTAATTTAAATAAAGGAGCTGTCTCTTATACACATCTGAC
>WFQD01000132.1 GCA_015487265.1 Sulfurimonas sp.
AAATTTTAATGACTGTGAATGAAGTAACAATCTTGAAGAAAGAGTGTTTTTTATTCTTTCTTCCAATGTCAATGTTCTGTTGAAATATTTTAAAATATTTTCTTTTGACTGACCATAAACAGGATCACCGACAATGGGATGTTTCACATGAAACAAATGCACTCTTATCTGATGTTGTCTGCCGCTTTTTGGAAAAACTTCTACCAAAGTTATATTTTTGTCAGGGTAAAATTTCAACGGTTTTACAAAAGTTATGGAGTTTTTGCCGTTACCATCTACAACAACTATAGTTCTGATTTTTGTATCTTTTGGTTTTGTAACAAGTAGCGGTTCATTTATAATTAAATCTTTATCAATTTTTCCTTTTACAAAAGCCAAATATGACTTTTCTATTTTTCTCTTTTCAAAAAGAGACTTGATGTCGATTTCTGTTTGTTTGTTTTTTGCACACAATACTACACCGCTAGTTTCCTGATCAAGTCTGTGTGTAATATTTGCATCATTTCCAAACTGATATCTTAGCTCATCTATAAGAGAATATTCGGTATATCTGTTTTGCGGATGTATAAGAACATGGGCAGGTTTGTCAAAAGCAACTAGTCTGTCATCCTCAAAAATAGGTTTTAATCCTTTTGTAGAAGGCTGAAACTGAACAAGTACTATATCGCCTTGTATGTTTTGTGAAGGATTTTTTACAGCCTCTTTGTTTATAAAGAGTCGACCTTTGGCTATGATTCGTTGAGCTTCTTTTTGTGTATATCCGAGTTCTTTTATAAGATACAAAAAAGCTTTTGTTTTTTCAGGAACATTGTATTTATTTAAAATAAACGGCAAATTTATCCTTTTATAAATTGTATTAGGCTATCATTTCAAATGAAATTATATCTAATGAGGTTTTAATATGGTTGAAAGATATGCAAGAGAAGAGATGAAAAAACTTTGGGATATAAATGCAAAGTATTCTGCATGGCTTGAAGTTGAAAAAGCGGTTGTAAAAGCTTGGAATAAACTTGGACTTATTCCAGATGAGGACTGTAAAAAGATTGTTGAAAATGCAAAATTTGACATAAAAAGAATAGATGAAATAGAATCAGAAACTAAGCATGATTTGATAGCATTTACGACGAGTGTTGCAGAATCTCTTGGGGAAGAGAGCAGGTGGTTTCACTACGGTATGACAAGTTCTGACACTATAGATACCGCTGTAGCTTTACAGATGAGAGAGAGTTTGAAAATAATTATAGATGATGTTAAGATGCTTATGGAGTCTGTTAAAACAAGGGCTCAAGAGCACAAAATGACACTGATGGTTGGAAGAAGCCACGGTATTCACGGTGAACCTATAACATTTGGTTTGGTTTTGGCAATATGGTATGATGAACTTAAAAGACACCTAAAAAACCTTGAAGAAACATTGGAGGTTATAAGTGTAGGGCAGGTGAGTGGAGCTATGGGTAATTTTGCTCATGCACCTCTTGAGCTTGAAGAACTTACGATGAAAGAGCTGGGACTCAAACCAGCCCCGGTTTCAAATCAGGTGATACAAAGAGACAGATATGCAAGACTAGCCACATCTTTGGCACTTCTTGCTTCAAGTATAGAAAAATTTGCAGTAGAAGTAAGACATCTTCAAAGAACAGAAGTTTATGAAGCTGAAGAATATTTCTCAAAAGGGCAAAAAGGAAGTTCGGCAATGCCACATAAAAGAAATCCTGTTCTAACAGAAAACATAACAGGCCTTGCAAGGATTATAAGAGCTTATGCAACACCCGCTATGGAAAATGTGGCACTTTGGCATGAAAGAGACATCAGCCACTCTTCAACAGAAAGATTCTGGCTTCCGGATGCATTTATAACTACCGATTTTATGCTACACAGGATGAACGGAGTTATATCAAAACTTGTGGTTTACCCTGAAAATATGATGAAAAATCTAAACCTGACAGGTGGACTTGTATTTTCACAAAGAGTGCTTTTGGAACTGCCTAAACAGGGTGTAAGCCGTGAAGATGCATACAAAATAGTCCAAAGAAATGCCATGAAAGTGTGGGAAGAGATACAAAAAGGAAAACCCACAACAGATGAAAACGGAGAATCTCTTTTCTTGCAACATCTTTTGGCAGATGAGGAATTAAGAAGCAAACTGAGTGAAGAACAGATAAGAGAATGTTTTGATTATGGATACTATACAAAAAATGTTGATGCCATATTTAAAAGAGTATTTGGATAAAATTTAAAATTTTGCAAAAAGGAGTATATTTTTTGTTAAAATACTCGATAAATATACTCTAAAGGCTGCAGAAATGGAATATATCGGTTTTTTGTTTTTTTTGATACTTGACTTACTGATGGTTTCTGCAGTATTGCAT
>WFQD01000133.1 GCA_015487265.1 Sulfurimonas sp.
ATTCAAAAGAAGTCGATATTACTCTATCTACATACTTTCCTTTATCATGGCTATAGGTATTGCAACGGCATACATCCCTCAATTGGCACTTTTGATGGGTGCCGGAGCTTTTGTATATGGTACATATGTGACCCTCATAAAACGCAATCGCAACGGTGAAGCACACCTTTATGCTGCTTTCATCATGGCAAGTGAGGTGTACCTACGTATGTCCCATACTGGATTGCCCTGGGAGTTTGGGAAAATTGCCGTTTCACTTTTACTGTTACTTGGCATGGCTGTTGAGAGACAAAAGCGTACGATTCCACTCATATTTTTTCTCTATTTACTTATGCTGTTACCGGGTGTATTTGTGCCAGAATGGACAGATATGATACAGTTTAAAAGAGAGTTAATGTTTACTTTTTATGGACAGATTGTACTCGTAATATCGGTTTTTTATTTCTATAAGCGTTCGGTTACATTGGAGCAATGGGTCAAAATGGGGCAAATGATGCTGTGGGGAGTAGTGTTGACCTCTGCATTGCTTTTTGTCAAAACCCCTGATTATGCGACCATTCATTATGGAGGAGGTGCAAACTTTGCAGCTAGCGGAGGTTTTGGTCCCAACCAGTTAGCTGCCATTTTGGGTATGGGCATTGTGCTTTTAGGATATTTTCTTTTAATCAATCGAAGACTGCTCTCATGGAAATGGTTGGAAATTGCACTGCTGTTTCTGTTTACATACCAGGGACTTTTTACATTTAGTAGAGGAGGACTCTTTAGTGCTGTAATCGCTTTGGCTGTTGCAGTTATTGCTATTTATATGGTAGAACCCAAACGTGCATCCAGACTACTCAGGATTAATCCTCTCAAAATATTTTTACTCATAGTGATATTGGGTATAGCCTATACACAGGCAAACCGTATTACTGGTGGTGCTTTGGAAAAACGTTATACCAATGTAGATGAGTATGGTCAGCAAGTTAAAGAGGACTATTCTACAAAAAGGGTAGACATTGTAAAAGATGATCTGCATACCTTTTCAGAAAATCTGTTTACAGGTGCAGGCATCGGTGGAGGACGGGCTTATCGTGAGCAAAATACCGGCATTAGTGCCGCCCATGTTGAGTTTAGCAGGATGTTAGCAGAACATGGGATTTTAGGGCTCTTTGCATTAATAATACTTCTTTTTTACCCTGCATTTGTGTTTTTTAAAATCAAAAATACCTTTAGCCGTTTTACTATGGTTGTATTTGTACTGTATGGACTATTGACCATGTCCCATAATGCTTTGCGTTTGGCAATGCCAAGCTTTTTGTATGGTTTGGGGTTTATTATGATTTTAGTTGAAAACAGGAGTCTGGGACTTCGAAAAGGTAATGCCGGATGATCCTTTACATTGGAAACAAACTCTCAAAGCATGGTAGTACCCCTACATCTGTAGAAACATTAGGAAATGCACTTGCTGAAGAATATGAGATGATTACGGTATCGGACAAAGCAAATAAACTCTTGAGGCTTATCGATATGATATGGGCTATCATCCGTCACAGAAAATATGTATCGTTGATTTTGATTGACACTTATAGTACATTAAACTTTTACTATGCGGTAATAAGTGCGTGGCAGGCTAAAATACTTAAGATTCCCTATGTTCCAATATTGCATGGAGGAAACCTTCCTGAGCGAATTCAGAAAAATAGAAAAATGTCTGACTTTATTTTTCAAAATGCGAAAATCAATATCGCTCCTTCCAACTATCTTCTTGAAGCCTTTAAAATGCATGGTTATAAAGTGCAATATATTCCAAACAGTATAGCATTGGAAAATTATCCATTTACTGAACGTAAAACAATACGACCAAAGCTTCTGTATGTCAGGGCATTTAGTCAGGTGTACAATCCACAAATGGCTATTTATGTGTTACATAAAGTGCTGCAAAAATATCCTGATGCCAAGTTGTGTATGGTTGGTCCCGATAAAGACGGTACACTGGAAGAGACAAAAGATTTAACCCGAAAACTTGGTATAGAGAACCATGTTGTATTTATGGGTAAGATGAAACAAAAAGAATGGATTGCCATGTCAAAAGAGTATGATATATTTATTAACACAACCAATGCTGATAACACTCCTGTAAGTGTCATTGAAGCTATGGCATTGGGCTTGCCGGTTATTTCTACCAAGGTAGGGGGGATTCCTTACCTTATAGAAGACGGATTTGACGGTTTGCTTGTTGAACCAAAGAATACCGATGAGATGTGTAAAAAAATAGAATACCTTATGGAACATCCTTATGAAGCCTATACATTGGCAACAACTGCACGAAAAAAAGCTGAATTCTTTTCATGGGGACGCGTCAAAAAGCAATGGTATCAAGTAATTTCTTCCATATCTCAAAGAGAGTAGGTGATGGGTTTACATAAATATATATATCTCGTTGGTGAAAGATTGCGAAATCCACTGATTCGTAAGAAACTGTCTGAATTGATGAAAAGTGATTTTGCATCGTATGAACAGCTTGAAGCAGAACAGCTTGGGAAACTTAAACAGCTATTGTCTCATGCCAAGAAACATTCTCCATATTATCGTGAAAAGTTAAAAGATCTTGATATAGAGACATTCACACTTGATAAAATGCATACAATCCCTTTACTTAGCAAAACTGACCTGTATGCTTTTGGAGATAAAATCTATAACAATCCTTATGGGGAAAAACTGATAAAATCGGAAACTTCCGGCTCAACGGGTGATGCGCTTATCTTTTATAGAACGCGAGAGTGGGATGCTGTACATAGAGCTGCCCAGTATCGTGGATATAGCTGGTATGATATTCATCCATGGGATAAAAATATTTATTTTTGGGGTTTTAATCCAAATTGGAAACAAAAAATTAAAATAAGATTTTTAGATTTTTTGTTGAATCGTTATCGTATTTTTACTTTTTCAGATAAAAAAGTGATTGAGAAGGCGGCAAAACTATTGCAAAAATGTCGCTATATTGAAGGATACTCGTCTGCTGTATTTGAATTGTCACGACAACTTCATTTGCAGGACTATCATTACGACCATATAAAGCTTGTCAAAGGGACATCAGAAAAGATATATCCTTCCTATCATGATATGACAAAAGCAGTATTTGGTAAAGTGATGACAAGTGAGTATGGGGCAGCGGAAACAGGTATCATTGCGTTTGAATGTCCTCACGGTCACATGCACACTGTTATGGAGAATGTTATTATAGAAGAGATTGAAAATAAAATTGTAGTAACCAATTTGTACTCATACTCTTTTCCTATTATCCGTTATGAGTTAGGTGACTATATTAAATTAAGTGATGTTGAGTGTCCATGTGGAAGACAACATACTGTTATTGAAGAAGTTACAGGAAGGATTGGAAAGAAAATAGTAGGGTATCATTCCGAATATCCCACACTGACTCTGTATTATATTTTTAAAAACATTGCCTTGGTACATAAAGTAGAGTTGGCATATTTTGCTACCCAATATGAAAAAGGAAAGTTGGTTATTGAAATTTTATTGCCAAAAGAGAAAGAAGAGATATTGAAAAATTATGTTTTGGAAGAGGGGGAGAAGTATTTTCAAGGAGATATTGATATTAAAGTGAAGTTTATTTATGAGCTTGAACGTAAAAAGAAAAAGATAAAAGATTTTGAAAGTTATCTTCAGTAAGAAAAGGGTAAGAATGTGGAAGAATTAATCACTATCATAACACCAAACTATAATTCAGAAAAATTTATTTCAGAGACGATAGAGTCTGTTTTGTCACAAACGTATAAAAATTGGGAAATGATTATAGTAGATGATTGTTCAAATGATAGAAGTATTGAGATTGTAAAAAAATATATGGTACAGGATGAACGTATTAGACTCATTGAGTTGGAAGAAAACTCTGGCGTGGCTGTTGCAAGGAATAGAGCAATAGAAGAAGCCAAAGGAAGATTCATTGCATTTTTGGACAGTGATGACCTATGGAAAGCAGAAAAGCTTGAAAAACAGATACGTTTTATGTTAGAGCATGGCTATGCATTAACATATGCAGATTATGATTTGATAGATGAAGAAAACGTACAATATGGTAAGACATTTAAAGCACCTGCGCAAGTAAACTATGAGAGTATGCTCAAAACATGCAGCATAGGCTGTCTAACAGCGATATATGATACGGAAAAGTTGGGAAAAGTGTATATGCCACATATTAAAAAAGGGCAAGATTATGCCACATGGCTTAAGATTTTAAAAAAAATACCCTATGCATATGGATTGAATGAATCACTGGCAGTATATCGGAAACGGCAAAGTTCAGTTTCGAGTAATAAATTTAAAGCGATAATGCATCAATGGAATATTTACAGGAAAA
>WFQD01000134.1 GCA_015487265.1 Sulfurimonas sp.
GATAATTACGTACACCTGATTTAATAAATATATTTTTATAATCTGTTAAATCAGGACCAATATTTCCAGCACCTCTTGCACCTTCGATATTATGACATGCTACACAATTTCCATACTGTTTAGCTGGAATTTTTTGACCAGGTAAATATGTTTTTCCCGGTTTCATCTGTTTACGAGCCAAACCTTTTGGTGGATTCTTTTTTGCTTTTTTTCCATTCAAATTATGAAAAATAAATTTTCCTCTCGCAATTGCATCTGCATCTGTTGTAATACAACCTGCAGGCATCGTATATGCCTTAGCTGGTGCTAATGCATCTTTTTGAATCATCTTGCTTGCATTAGGATGTTCAATAACACTACTATAATCAGCAGCGAATAATGAAGCAGTTGCAACAAGTGATATAATCAAGCTTTTCTTCATTCCGTTTCCCCTTTTTTCCTAAATTTCAGCATAAGTATAATTAATCAGTGTAAAATTAGTGTAAAATTTGTTTTTATAATACAAAAAGGAGTTATTATGCTACAAAAGATACTTTTTTTCACACTCTTATTTACATTTTCTCATGCAGATGAGGATATTTTAAAGGTAGTGTATGATGTCACGACACCTCAGCAAACAATATTTGAAAAAAATATTTTTAAAGGGATTGTTGCACATAAGGCATATTATGCAAGCCAATTTAAAGAATTAGCAGTTGCTGTCGTCATTCACGGTGGAGCTTATAAATTTTTTCTCAAAAATTTACACCACACAGAATATGCAAAAGATAAAAAACTTTTAGCTTCATATAAAAATTTTACAAAAAGGGTACAATCACTCGCTAGCAATTATGATGTCAAATTTTATATTTGCGAGGTAGGATTAAAGCGGCATCATATACAAGAAACGAATGTATTAGATTTTGTACACATCATTCCAAATTCAACTATAGGTTTGATTGACAAACAAAATGATGGCTATGCCTATATTCCTGTAAACTAAATCACTCCAAAGAAAATGTATACTTTTCAGGAATAATGTAAAGAAATTCACTCCCCTCTTTTGGGATTGAATTGATTCTAAGCTCAATGCCAAGTTCATCTATGATGGATTTTACAATATTTAAACCAATTCCAAATCCACCTTTATCTCTATTCTCTCTATAGTAGCGTTTAAAAATATCATGCACATTTTCTATACCCACTCCATAATCTTTAAAAAGAATATAACATCGTTCCTCTTCTATGTAAAGTCTAATGTCTATTTTAGAATTTTCATTCGAGTACTTAATAGCATTTGAAAGTGTATTGTCTATGATTCGTTGAATCTGTTTTTGATTAATATAAATATAAAGTTCAGAAGTTTGTAACTCTAAGTTGAGCTGTATATTTTTCATACTCGCAACTTCAACAAAATAATCGACTCGCTCTTTGAGAAAGCTAGATATTTCAAATGAATCTCTTTGAAAATCAACTCGCTCATGCTGTATCAAATAATCCATATCATTATATATATTAGAGAGAACCTTGGTTGCTGCTTTCATTCTATCAAGATATTTATTTGAAGCATTTTTCCGTGTAAATAAATCAATATTTACATTGATAATAGAGAGTGGTGTATTAATCTCATGCATGGAATCTTTAATAAAATTGTCTAAAGTCTTATTGACTCTTTTAAATGGCTTTGCAAAAGTTTGCAGAAAAAAAAGACTTAAAATAAAAATCAGAACAAGGACACTCAAAAGTATCAAAAGAATTTTTTCATACACTGTAGCATATGAAATTGTGTTATGCATTACTAAGTATTTTGCACCAAAATATCTATTTTTTGGCAATTTAATAATAAGATATGCTTCATTGTCATCTGTTAGATGATAACCGTTCTTAAAATATTGAATTTTCTTCTTAATAAGTGAAAAAATTGCTTTAAAGTTTTTATCATAGAGTCCTGAATCAAAAGTTTTAAACCTAGGATATTCAAAATACTCTTCTTGTGTATCATACTCCTGCATAGCATTAAGCACAAGTAAGGATTTTTCTTTGAGATAAATTTCATTTTGAATAATATGAATATTTTTCATATAAATAAAATAGAAGAAAAGTGGTGTTAATAAAATAATTGACACCAAAATTGTATATATAATGGCATATTTTGTAGCATATCTTCTACCTTTCAATGATATACCCCAAACCTCTTCTATTTTTAATAATAGTATCTGGCAGTTTTTTACGAAGATTGTTAAGATGAACTCTGATTGTTGCAGGTTCTACATACTCTCCCCAAATTTCATCTTGAAACATCTCTGTGGATACAACACTATTATTATATTTCAGCAGTACTTCAAGCATCTTCTGTTCTATTTTCCTTAAAACAACCTCTTGTTTTTGTATAGTAAGTTTTGCTTTTTGTATATCATAAACAACACCACACTCTAAACTAATCATAGAACTCTCATCATTCATGAGATGCAAAATTACCTGTTCTATACGTAATTCTAACTCTTCTAAGTCAAATGGTTTACGAATGTAATCACAACATCCATAAGCATACCCCTGTTTCAAATCATTCAAATCTGTCATAGATGTTAAAAAGATAGCAGGTTCTTTTTTACCATCTTCCCTAATCTGTTCTAAAAGTTCAAAACCAGTCATTGTAGGTACTTTTACATCTAAAAGAAGCAAATCATATTTTTTATCATAAAGAGCATGATATGCATCTTTGCCATCCATAAACCCATCTACTTGGTAGCCTAAATCTGTTAAAAATTCTTCAATACTAATACGTAAAGAGTATTCATCTTCTAGCAATAAAATATTCATCGTATTTTTCCATCAATCTTTTTTGTTATTCGCTTATGCAGTATCATTTGAATCAGTTCATCTTTTGATAGTGTATCAAATTTTTGATAAGCGGCATCATAAAATTCTTGTTTATCTTCTGGTGAAATGACATTTTTAAATGCTATAAGTTTTGAAGCCTGATATTGATTATAAAAATTTTCTTGGCTCTCTTGTTCTTTGAGGACTTTATACAGAGAACTATGTGTTACATTAATAAGATAAGAGATGTCATCTTCTGGATTTCTAAAATACCCAATATACTTTTGGGGTAAAACAAACACAAATTTTCCAATTGCTTGCATTGCTCCGTCATACATAGTATCATAAAAAATATACTTTTTATCTTTATATATAAGTTGCAATTGTGCCAGTTTTTTAAAATCTATTTTTTTCAGTGTTTGAATATTGTTATAGTTATATGTCAAATTAGAAATAATATAATCTTTGATACTTAAATTGTCTCGCATTAAAACTGCACTATCACTATATTTGATGTCAAGCAAGACATATAAATCAACACCTATTGAAGATAAAAACTCTGTTGTATTTTGAAAAAATGAAATCACTTCTACAAGCCCTAAAAAAACACCATTCTTATAGACAGGAACTGTTGCTTTTATACCTAAACGCCGTCCAATTTCTAAAGAGGTTCTTGGTTGTTTTGTATTTTTAAAGTATTGTAAATCCTCTCTATAATCACCTAAAGGCATTCCTGCATAAATATCATCCCAACTTCTGGCTAAAATGTTTAAATCTTTCGTAATAATTTGTGCTCGTATCGAAATATTTGTATGTTTTTTAACAGATTTCACTATGCTTGATAAAAGTTTATACGCTCTATCTTCATCATCTTCATCAAGTGAGTCAATCAAGGCTGTATTTGAAGCTAAAAGCAGTGCAACTTTGAGATCATCCATTTTATCAGTTTTCAGTTGTGCATCAAAACTGAGCTTAATTTGATCCATAACATGATACACTTTTTGTTCTTTTACTTCTTGGCTATAGTATATTTTAATTGTCATAATAAATACAGCAGAAGGTATAAAAAAATAAAGTAGTAATTTTTTGAACATCAAAATTCCTTATGTGATGTTATTATATCAAATTTATACATCATTTTAACCAAGCTTTTTGCTCTTTTTTTATTCTTACGAAAGCTTCTATAGTTATCATCTTCCAAAGCATATATTAAGATATCAAGCTCTCTATTTTTTGTTAAATAAGGTACTAATACTTTATATAACTCATCACCATTATTCACCTTGCTTAATTTCTCTAACAGATGTAATGGTTCTCTTTTAAAAGAGAATTTTTTATACCTAAAGTATAGTAAACTCATCATAAATATACTCAGTAATACATATAAAATATTTTTCTTGTCATGTTTTTTTATGTGCCCTACTTTTTCTTTACCCACATGAATAGTATAATGCATGCTTGCAGTCTTTGTGAGAATTCCCAACTCTTTATCAAAATACTTTAGCTCTAAAGATGGTATTTCATACGACTCATTTGCAACAATTGTAAATGTTTTTGTATATATATGTTTTAGACTATTTTTGGAACTCATGAGAA
>WFQD01000135.1 GCA_015487265.1 Sulfurimonas sp.
TATAAAAAAAAAAACAGTTATAAATTTGAAGCAATTCCTATCATCAGCACCACAAAAGAAGAGGTTTTTTCAAGCAGAGTTATCAGCTCACCCGCCTACACTATCATTAAAGAAACAGGGTCAAAAAAACTTGCACAGATTTTTGTTGCCAGTTTTCAAAACTCCCTTAACTTTAAAAATGATATTCGAAAAGGCGATAGACTTGTGATGATTTATGATCAAAAGTACCGTTTAGGCAAACCTTTTTCCATGCCAACACTCAAAGTCGCTATGATAGAGATGCACCATAAAAAGCATTTTATCTACTTAAATAGCGATGATAGATACTACAATGAAAAAGCACGAAAAGTAGAAGGTTTTCTCCTCGCTCGTCCTGTTCGTGGGGCGAGAATCTCCTCCTATTTCACAAAACGCAGATGGCACCCAGTCCTGCACAAATGGAAAGCCCATTTAGGTATAGACTTTGCAGCACGCAGAGGCACTCCTGTCATGGCAGCAGGAAGTGGAACTATTATATGGGCACAACGCATGGGAAGTTACGGAAACCTTGTAAAAATTCGCCACGGTGATGGCTATGAAACACGCTATGCCCACCTCAAAGCTTTCCGTCGTGGTATTCACAGAGGCAAACATGTCAAAAAGGGACAAGTTATCGGTTATGTTGGGACAACGGGGCGTTCTACTGGACCACACCTGCACTTTGAACTGCGTAAACGCGGCCGTGCTATTAACCCGCTCAGAGTTGTACAAATTACCACAAGAAAACTCTCAGGTAAAGCAAAAAGATCTTTTTTAAAACTGCAAAAAAAGTATAACAAACAAGTAGAAGCTGCACTCAAAAGCAAAAGTAGCTTTGTCAAACAAACCCCAATCCAAGATGTCTGCTACCTCAAACACAGTATAAAGAGTGAGCATGAATAAAATCACATCCAGAGAACCCCTTACAAACCCAAACTACATCAAACCCATCATGCTCAACTACACCCTCAAGGGGCAAAAAAAGCAGTGGGAAGCGGTCATTACCCATAGCAGTGTTTCCATTCTTTTATATCATAAAGAAAAAGAGGCTTTCGTCCTCGTCAAACAACTCCGCCCTGCCGTACTCAATGCCAACAAAACAGACGGTTTTATGTATGAAATGTGTGCAGGCATTATAGATAAAGATGCCTCCGATGCACAGATTGCCAAAGAGGAAGTGTATGAAGAGTGTGGCTATGACATTCCCGTAGAGAGTCTTGAAAAAGTCACATCCTTTTACACCAATGTCGGTATTTCAGGAGCAAAACAGACAATTTACTATGCAGAATTGACAGAAGCTATGAAAATAAATGAAGGTGGCGGACTTCCAGAAGAGGACATCGAAGTCATTTACATTCCTCTTAAAGAGGCAAAAAAGTTTATGTTTGATGAGAGCTATCAAAAAACTTCAGGGGTTCTTATGGCTTTTTATTGGTTTTTTGATAATAAAATTTAGTTGAGGAGATTCATACTATTTTGAATACTCTCGTCTATAAATCTAAAAAGTTCATCTTTATCATTGATGGCTTTTAAGTATCTGCTTCTCTGTTCATTTTCAATCAGGGGTGGAACGATATTATTTTGAATAGCCTGAAAAGCCATTATTAATCTTCCAACTCTTCCATTGCCATCAGCAAAGGGATGCACCCTTTCAAACAAAATGTGAAATTCTGCAATATCTTCTAAACTCATAGCATTACTATGAAATTTATAAAGTAGATTTTCCAAATCATTTGAAATTTTATTTGGTGATGAGAGTTTTATATCTACACCTTTAATGTATCTCTCATCTAATCTATATGCTCCAATAGGTTTAGATACAAATTGTGGAGAAACTTTTAGGGCATCTTCAAACATAATGGCATGAATATCTTTTATGAAACTACTATCTATAACATTTTCTCTATTTGTAGCTTCACGAACTATAACATCATAAGCTTTTGCAAAACCTAAAATAACAAGTTGCTCATGCAGTGGTTTATCTCCAGCAGTATTTCCATGTTCAAGTAACTCTTTTGTTTCACCAAAAGAGAGAGTCGTTCCCTCCATCGCATTTGAGTGATGAGTGATTGAGA
>WFQD01000136.1 GCA_015487265.1 Sulfurimonas sp.
ACTACAGCTTAGCACATATACCTTTGCAGTCCAAAAAATTCAAGATGAACTTGTGCTAATGCGCCATAAGCGCCTTGTTAAAATTCCACATAATCTCTTCATACTCCTTAATTCTATAGAAAATACAGAACTTATGCCAATAGCAACATTGATGCAACGATTTGATGAAAACAATATTGACATCAAACTTGCTAAGTCTCTTCAAGAACAGCCAGATCCAAACGAAACATGGCGTGACAATTTACGTGTCAATATCTATGCGGGATCTAGAAAAATGTACCTTGCGCAAAACCAGACGCTCGTTGGGATAGAAGCAAAAATCCCTCTTTGTAGTTTTCAAAGTAATCAAGAAGCAAATAGGCAGTACAATCTTGTTTTAGCAAAACAAATCACCTTGCAACGTAACAAACTGCGTGAAGAGTTACGAAATAGTATTACACAATTTCTATATCTGCAACATAAAATCAAAACATCACAGCATCAACTACAAAAAATACAACAACATATCAAAGAGAGTTTTTTAGTATCTAATTCTGATGCAGCAATCTATCTCAATGAATCGATAAAACAGCATAAAGGCTTACAAGAGCAATATCTCAAACTCTATTTGGCAACACAGTTGCAACGAATTAACGCCTATAAAGAATTGATTAACATTCGATCATTGACCCACACAAAAGATATAAGTAAACTTTTTAGCGATATGACACCTTAGATACAACATTGTTTTCTCCATCAGGTGGTGCCCATTTTGCATCTTTTGGAGTTGTTGAAATACCTTTCCACTTATGATATTTTGGAATATGAAAAGTTATATCCCTAATGCTATTATCATGGCTGTAACCTCCATGCAAATTAATATCAACTCCTAAATCAAGATGACTTAACACATTATCAGAACTACTCCATTGCAAAGTAATATGTCGAATATTTTTGACTTTAGAATATTCAAAAGTACTATGAAATGCTCGTGCAAAGCGTACATAGCCATTGCCACCTTTACCTTTATTCCAAGCCCCATTTATGTCGAGATGATCCGCTCTACACCCATATACATTTTCAAAAACAAATGCGTGGCTTCCTGCATTTACTATCTTGACATTATGGATCTGGGAATATGCTGCATAATCAAAACGAATCATATCAACTCTCTCATTCGGAAAACGGTTTTCATAAACACCCTCTACTTCTTGAATTGTATGCCCTTGTACAAGATGACGAATTGTAAAATCCTGAAGCACCACATTTTCAACCATATCTACATTCCAAACTTCTGTTTTGCTTTTCTCAAAATTGGTACTTAATCTATTGCCAAGAAATAACAATGATGCTTGTATTTTATTGACAGGAACAATTTCTTGCCTTAAATATGGGTATTGTTTTCGCCATCGCTTAGAACCTAACATATCAAAAAACATTGTATCATTGGGTTCTCTAAGCTTTACCCATCTTCCAAGAGTTTTATGTGCAAAACAAGTCATATAAACTATATTTGTACCTTTTTTTGTCGATGCAATAAGATAACCAACTTTTTTTGCTCTTTTTCCACTGACAAGAAAAGCTCCCTTATTCTCTGTTTTAAGGTGAGACACTATAAGCGTTGTCTCTTTGGATGCACCTTTAATAGTAATATTAGATCGTTGAATTTTTACAGATTCATATAAATCCAAAATACCTTGCGGGAGGATAATAACACTATTGTCTGCACTTTCTTGAATAAGTTTATTTAGAACCTTTGCGTCGTCTAGACCATCATTTGGCACTATTCCATAGTCTTTAGCATAAATAACTAAATGTTTCTTTTCCACCTTGTCCGCAGGTCTATTTTTAAGAATATCTATATCAGGAAATGCTATAGCGTCGTGCGCAATCAAAAGCACATAAAAAAAGAGTGTATAACTCAATACCATCATAAAATCCGGCATAAAACGAAATAATGGGTGTTTTATCACAGCAATACTGTCATCACTACTTTGTGTTTCACCTCCCTTTGACCATTTTTGATCTGAAAGATGAAAGAGTGCCTTAATCTTCACAAATGCTCCTAACCACTGTGTATAAAGCATTAAAGGTAATGTTCTCAACGAAACAGGATGCCCGTTATATGCTATAACAAACATCTGAAATAATCTCACAAACAATACCCATACAACATAAAATACAAAATAAAAATAAGCTTTTGTAATTCCAAGTATAATAGCTCCTGTTATCCCAACTAAAGATGTCCACATTGAGATACGCTGATCTAAAATTGCCCACCATATAAAAAAACTTTTTATCCGTTTTGGTCCCAATGCCAATGCACGACTTGAATTACGCAATGTATTTCCATACCATCTATAAGGTAAGGATTTACTCAAGTCCAAAAAATTCGCATCACGACTTTCTAAAGAATAACACAATGTATCAGGAAGATATCGCATCCCCCATCCTTCTTTCAGTAAATAGAACCAAGTACTTTTATCATCTCCCATCAGGAAACGAAATTTTCCATGCATGACTGTTGTAATAATATCATTCTCTACTCTTTTTATAAATCCATCTTCTACAATAATATCAGTTCTATATGCAGAAAGTCGACCGGTAAGCGTCAATACTTTTTTAGAAAGAGAATGAGACTGAAACAAAATATGACGCTGACCAAATTTTAGATTGAACCAATCTTTATACCAATTTGATTTAGTATTGATATATGCTGCTTCATTTGTTGTTACAGCCCCTACTTCACGATCTATAACAAAATGGGGTAACAATTTTTCAAAAAAACCCTTTTCAAGATAGCTATCGCCATCCATAAAAAAAGTAACACTGTTAAAATCCCTGTCTTTTTTAAAATAACGTCTTGCTATAGCACGCATCGAATGTCCCATAGCAATTCTTTTCCCTTCTTTTTGATGCTGAAATACAAGTTCAACCTTCTCAAATGCTGGATACGCCTTACAAGTTTGATAAATCACAGCATCTTCTTGCCCGTCTCCTGATGTTGAAACAATAATGGTTGCACTTGATGGGATTCTATCAAGTTCTAACATAATCGACTTAAATGTCTCCACACTTACCCATGCTTCTTCTTTATATGATGGAATTGAAAAATAGATGTGTTTTGGATATTTTTTTTCATAAGGCAGATTAGCAATCTTTTTTTGTAGAGATGGATAAACCAATTTAGCATAAATAAAGGCCCGTATAAAATTGAGCAATAACCATCCATAACGCCATGCTGCAAACACTCCTATGACAATAAGTGTTTCATTTTTCGCATAGTAAACATAAGGCATAATAGTATAAAAAATCATAGATGCTAATGCTCCATAAACCAGAAATGGTTCTACAAAACTTCTTAATCCATCAGTTCTACCATACCTTTTTCTCGAACGTGCCATATTTTTACCACAAAGGCCTATAGAACCATATTTTCACTCTCTCGTTGAGTGGTAATTGTACATTTTTATCATCAAATACAATCTTTACCGTTACTTCTTTAAGGCTTACTTCATTGGTAATTTCTGATTCCGTATTTAATGACAAGTTACCTATAGATACCACTGTACCATCATATGTTGTATCACTGCTTTGTGCATAAATCTTTACTGCCATCCCCTGTTGAATATGTAAAACCTCCTTTTGGTTCAATTTACAAACCACAAACGGGTTTTTAAAAGTTTCTAAAATCATCACTGTATCTGTTGGAACGACATAATGCCCCTCATGATATTTTATACCATATATTTTACCGGCAACATTGCTAAATATTCTTACATAATTGAGTTGGTCTAACAGCTCCTCTTTTTGCAGTTTCATCTGCGTAATGAGTGCCAAAACTTTAGGATCTTGCGCATTAGTAATTTTCCCTCTATTTTTTTCATTGATATATGCAATACGTGATTGCAAGTACGCATTGTGTGCCTTTTGAAGTTCGGCTCGAGTTATCAAGTGCCTTGTAAAAAGTTGACGCGCAGAAATGTACGCATCGAGTTTTACTGCCATTTGCCTGTAATAAATTGGAACCAATTTACTTTTTTGATTCATATATTTCTCCCCACGCAAATCAGCAATTTTTTTATCCAAAATTTCCAACTTATTCAATATTACTTGATCATCCTGTTCAAAAAGCAATTCCCCTCTTGGAACAATCTCTCCGTTGTGATGATAAATTTTAGTAATTTTCCCACTAATGGCTGGAGTAATCTTGACAAAATTCCCAGAAACTGTTCCAATTGAGCGATACACATAACTTGTATTGTAAAAAATGGTCATCAAAACAACTATAACAAAAACAACACCTAACGAAATATAAATGCGTGAACGTTTTTCA
>WFQD01000137.1 GCA_015487265.1 Sulfurimonas sp.
AAGTACCACTTTTCGTTTCAGAAGGTGACATTATAAAAATCGACACAAGAGATGGTAAATATATAGAAAGAGTGAAATCTGCAAAATAAATTTATAAAAGGGGTTAAATATGGATTTAAAAACAATAAAAGAACTCATAAAACTGATTGATAAATCAAATTTAACAGAATTTGAATATGAAAACGAAAATGAAAGGATCTACCTTTCAAAAAATATAGAAGTTGCAAATGTGGCAACACAACCACAGGTTATAACACCTACTCCAGTCAATGTTGTCACTTCCCAGGAAGGCAACAAAACACCTGAAACTGGCGAAACAAAACAGGAAGAAATGGTTGGAGATAATTTAGTTGAAATAAAATCTCCAATTGTTGGAACATTCTATGAAGCACCAGCCCCTGGTGCAGAACCGTTTGTTAAAGAGGGTGATACCGTTAAAAAGGGGCAGACACTATGCATTATAGAAGCTATGAAAATTATGAATGAAATAGAGGCAGAATTTGATTGCAAAATAATTAAAAAAGTAGGTCAAAATGCAAAACCTGTAGAATACGGTGAAACAATCTTTATAGTAGAGCCACTTTAGAGGTCAGGTATGATTAAAAGAGTTCTGATAGCAAACAGAGGTGAAATAGCATTAAGAATCATAAGAGCATGTAGAGAATTGGGGATTGAAACCGTTGCTGTATATTCCGATGTAGATAAAGAATCCCTGCATGTTGCTTTTGCCGACGAAGCGATATGTATTGGTCCACATCAATCAACGGAAAGTTATCTAAATATAAAAAATATCATCTCAGCTGCCGAAATAGCGGATGTCGATGCAATACATCCAGGATACGGATTTTTAGCTGAAAATGCAGATTTTGCAAAAATATGTGAAGATTGTGGTTTTAAATTCATAGGGCCAAAAGCAGAACATATCGAACTTATGGGGAATAAAGCCCAGGCAAAAGAAACGATGCAATCTTACGGTGTACCTGTTGTCCCCGGAAGTGAAGGAGCTGTTGAAGATTCTAAAGAAGCACTTGAAATTGCCAAAAGTATAGGTTTTCCTGTAATCATAAAAGCATCAGCTGGCGGTGGTGGAAAAGGGATGAGGGTAGCACATAATGAAATGAGTTTTTTAACCCAATTCGAAACAGCGAAAAATGAAAGTGAAAAGGCTTTTGGTAGCTCTGAAGTATACATTGAAAAATATATCGAGTCTCCAAGACACATTGAGATACAGGTGTTTGGCGACTCCCATGGAGGCGCTCTTCACTTTTTCGAAAGAGAGTGTTCTATCCAGAGAAGACATCAAAAACTGATTGAAGAAGCACCAAGCCCCTTTCTAACAGAAAGGATGAGGCAAAAGATGGGTGAAATCTCTGTTAATGCGGTTAAAAAATTAGGTTATGAAAACGCTGGAACAATCGAATATATAGTTGATAAAAGTGGTAACTTCTATTTTATGGAAATGAATACCAGAATTCAGGTGGAACACCCTGTCACAGAAATGATTACAGGTATTGACCTGGTAAAATTGCAGATACTCATTGCATCAGGTGAACCATTACCCTATAAGCAGGATGAAATCAAAATAAGTGGACATGCAATAGAATGTAGAATTAATGCTGAGGATCCTGAAAGTTTCATGCCCTCACCCGGTACAATTAATGCCTATTATGCACCGGGGGGGTTCGGAGTGAGAGTGGACTCTGCGGCATATCAGGAAATGACCGTTTTACCATATTACGATTCGATGATAGCAAAATTAATCGTTCATGGTAAAAATAGAGAAGAGGCAATTGCAAAAATGAAATGTGCATTGGAAGAATTCATCGTGGAAGGTGTGAAAACAACTATACCTTTGCATAAAAAGATAATGAATCATTACAAATTTGTTGAAGGCGACGTAAGTACAGACTTTCTGGAGAAACATTTTCAATCATGAAAAAATTTATTTTTATACTCATCCTTGTAATTGGTTGTAGCACAGTAAATCAAGCAAAAATCTCTAATATCGATTTTTATACAACTTATCTAAAGA
>WFQD01000138.1 GCA_015487265.1 Sulfurimonas sp.
CTTCAATCTTTGAAGTATATTCTTCTTCAAGATCTTCTTTTATCGGTTGATTTTTTTTACTTGGATTATCTCCTACCATCTTCAACTTACATTCAATACTTGAAATTTCATCTAAAATTTTTTTTATCTGTGAATTTTTTGTGTTACAAAAGTATCTAAATTCAACCATTCTGCCTTGGGCATTACAGACAATTTCTTTAATAGCTTCACTAGTTTTATAAGCAGTATTATTAGTAATCCAAGAAACTATTGGATACGTTATAACTCTAAACAAAATTCCTATTCCTGGTGGTAATCCCATAAACTTTCACCTTACTCTTTTACTTACAAATTTATTTAAATTATATCTTGCTTTCTCTAAAATATCTTTTCCTACTCCTACAATCGGATGATATTGCTTATCTAAACTCTTTTGCATAATTGTACAGCTTAATCGTTTCCAACTATTTTTATTGAGCATCCACCCGGATGCGAATACTCTTCAGGACGAAAATGAGATGCCTCCACCTTGGTGGCGGTATATCATTTGCACATCCTGCCCTCTAATCAACATTCATTTTAGTACATTATAACCAATTAGGCTGAATGTTTTGGAAATCATTGGTTATTTACTGGTTATATATAGTTATACTGAGTTATATATAGAGAATAAAAGATAATTTATGGTAGTATCTTAATTATGAATGAGTTATTACTTGAAAAATACGCTTATAAAAAGAAAAAGCCGGTTTTGCTGCCTTATATTGATGATATAAAGATTTTACTCGATCACGATGCTACTCAAAAATCAGTTCTTGAGTATCTCAAAAATGAAAAGGGCATTACGGTATCGCAACCTTACCTCTCAAAATTTATCAGACAATATATCTATAACGATAAGACAATAGATCCTGTGGTAAAACCTATAGAGAAAAAATCAGATGAAGAAACTCCAAAATTAAAGCCCTCTACTTCTGTTGACCCAAACAGTACTTTGGATAATGCCTCAAAAGAAACAGTAACAGAGGCTGAAACCAAAGAGGAAATGAGCAAGACTGAAAGAGATGCCTTGATAGAAGAGTGGGTTAAAAATAATCAAAATATTTTACAGAGACCAAAAAAGGAGCGATGATGGCAACACCTATGGAATACGACACGCTAAGAGAGCTTTACAGCTCTGCAATGGCGGCACTTACAAGAGTGGAGACACAGCAAGGCATCGATGCAGCACAATTCAAAGATGCAGAGGATAACTTTGTCCAGGTATGGCTCAATGAGGTCAAACGAAAAGACCTCAAAGAGATAGACTACCAAGCAGCTGCACAAAAGATGAAAGATGCCGCAAAGCCTTGGATTGATATGGAAACCAACTAAAGGGGAGCGATGATGGCAACACCTATGGAATACGACACACTAAGAGAGATCTTTAGCAGTGCTGGAGCAGCACTTCACCGCCTCAAAGTAACTTACGGTGTAGCAATAGAACAATATGCAAAAGACAAAGAGAAATTTAACACAATATGGATCAATGAAATTCACAAAAAAGATCTCAAAAACATAAACTATCAAGAAGCTGCACGGAAGCTAAAAGATGCAGCCAAGCCCTGGATGGATCTTGTAGAAAAATTGCGGCAAAATACTCAAAAGGAGACCAAATGACAGAAGAAAACTTAATCAAATGGGAAGAGGAAGGTATGCCAAATATAGTTGAAGAGAAATTAGCAAAAGGACAATGGGCTTCATATAGAAGTGACGAATACCCAGGGAAATTACTCCGCGAATTTCCAAATGGAAGATTGGAGTCTGTAACGATTGATTTAGAGACAGAAGAAATTATTGTTTTAGAAGTGCTCAAAAATGGAAGAGAATAAAACACTATGGATTGTGGCTGACACGGAATTTTAAACGCTCTCCTCTTCCAAAGTTTTTATGACTACATAAATTATCGCCCCATTCCTTTCTTGGATTTTTGATTCACAGTTTTGTAGTCATTTCGCCGTAGTTTTGTAGTCCTATCTTTTTTGGTGCCCTCTTTTTGGCGTTTGGCGGCATCACGGATCTCCTGCATCGTCTTATCCTTGAAGTTGATCTTTAGATCGTACTTCTCGATAACGGCAAGCACCTTTTGTTTAAAGGCAAGATCCCCGGATATGTCAAGGTTGTTGCCATACTTGGCAATGCTCATTTCAAGCATCTCTTTGATAGCAAGTTCGTTGCTGTCAATAGTGATGCGTAAGCGGTCGCCTTTGTCGATAATCTTTCCGTGATCGCCGATGCGATAGACAACCAAGCCCTGCTTGGTGATCTGCGGATCCTTGGTAATGAAGATCTTGTGATC
>WFQD01000139.1 GCA_015487265.1 Sulfurimonas sp.
CATATCTTTCAATTTTTAAAGAAGTCTTTGAGTACAACCCAGATCCAGATATTGATGGGATTCATGAAGAAGATTACCAAGAAACTTTTCAGGATTTTGTCCGAGATTATCCAGAAGATGTTGAAGAATATCTTCTTAAAACTTTTATTAAAAAAGTCGAAAAGGAAAAACAATGAAATTATATCAATTAGGAAATGGAGGAGGTTTTGATTTTGATCAAGTGGCTTCTTCTTTTTTGATCGAGTTAGAGAATGGAGAGAAGGAATACATTCTTTTTGATTGTGGAAGAGGAGTACTAAAAAAACTACAAAAAATGGAAGAGTCAGAAGAAACAAAAAATATTTTTGAATCTCTTGCTTTTGTTTTTGTTTCACATATGCATGATGATCATATTGGAGAATTATCATCATTGATTCTATATCGATACTTCGTGCTGGGCAAAATGACCACAATTTTAACAAACAATAAAATACAGGAGAATTTAAAACAATATCTTGAATTAACATGTTCAACTAAATTTGAAGGATCTCGAGAAAAAAGAGCATATATGTTCGATATTAGGACAAATACTGCTTTTATATCTCATAATATATTGAATAATACTGTGTTTAATATAAATGATTTTCAATCATTTACTGATTCTCTCAAATATAGTTCTCCAGAAGCACAGCACCCAGAAGCAAGAAAAAAGTACCATAAAAGGTTTTCAGTGCTGAGTACACCTGCATTTCATCCAGGAATAGAAGCAAATGGAATGCTATTGGTAGATCTTGTTTTAAATCAAGGCATCTATATTTCTGGAGACACAAAAGCAATACCTGAAATCGAACATTTTATTGATAAAGTTAGGGAACAATTCCCTGATATATCATTAAAACTTTTTCATGATTTTAGTTATAATGATGTTCCAACAAGAAATGTTCATGCTTGCAAAACAGACGTTGAAACAGAATATTCTGCTGATTTTAGAGCATGTCTTAACTTTTATCATACAGGAGAAAAGAAACTCTATAATTTACAAACAACATGAAATAAGGACGAGGCATATGCCTCGTCCTTATTTTTTATTTGCTTTGATTTTTGATTTTTTGTTTCATTTCTTCTTGGAATTTATCATAATCCTGAGCCATTTTGGTTTGTTCAAATGGCACGAAATTCTTTGTGTTTTTTGAATACATTAACCCCATTGTTCTACTGATTTCCATTTTCTTTTTTGGATCTCTCGTTTTTTTTCTTGTATTATCTAAAGCTTTAATTTGAGCTTGCTTTGACCACGCTGAGGCTTCATTTATCATGGATAGAACTATATTTTTATTTACTTTAACTTTCATTATTTATCCTTTTTTAAATAGATGCAAATGCATTTTTAATATATCTAGCATAATTATAATCATTATTTTTTAGAGCCCTTTTCATTAATATTTTTTCTGCTCTATGATTATAATGATCAGGAACAGGATCAATTCTTTCCCATCTCTGAATTGTCTTTAAATCTGGTTTAGTATGATGGTCTAAATAATACATCTCATGCGCCGCCTGTTTATTACCTTCAAGCATTTTTGGAAAATGTTGTAAATGATTAGTCGAGTTTCCGTGTTGGCTAAGATTTGCTATTGTCATAGCCGTCTGCTGTTGAAGATTCATGTCTTTAACAGGCAATGGATGATTTATATTTAGATACGGAGCATCCATAGTCAATTCAGGATATCCTCGGACGAATCTTTTTGCAGCTGATTCTAAAGTTTTTTTACTTGTTTGATACGCTCCTTCTATCGTGCTTCCTTTTACATGATTACTTCCATGAACTTTATAATCATTTTCTTGATGATGTAATTTCTTCATGTATTTATGTGCATTATCTATTGCTTTATCATAATTAATATGATGTTTGTCAGCAACTTTTCTGATCATTCTCATCGATGTATGTTCAGGATCGTCAAAATAATTATATTTTCCTTTTAATACTGGAGCATCTGGAGATGGTTTAAAATCAGGTTTTTCCGTTTTATCTAAGATATGTTCATCTTGAATATTATCATCTAAAGATTGGCTATGGACTTTTGCGTATTCTTCAGCCCCTGGTTCACCATAATGATCCATCATATATTGCATCCAATCTTCAAGGAGCAATTTTTTATTTATTTTAATTTTCATTTTTTATCCTTCGCCCAATCTTCATCTAAAGGTTCTATATTTATTTTAGAAAAATGTATTTCAAAATCAGGTATATTATCTGTGTCTTTTGATAATTTTTTTGGATCTATATGTTTTGCTTTATAGCTTAATGTTACATGTGGGATGTATTCCGGATAATCAAAAACCAAATCAAATTTTTTCATTAGTTCTTTATGTAACTTTGTACATAAAGTACAGTTTAATTTCATAACTAAAGCATATATCTCATTATCTGGATTATCAAATCTTTCAAAT
>WFQD01000140.1 GCA_015487265.1 Sulfurimonas sp.
TTCATGAAGTGACCTTAGCTATAATTATAAGTGCAATTATAGCTAAATTTAAGAAGGCTTAGTCTGTAGGGAACTCTTTATCTAAACTCTCGAGTGCCTGTTTTGATTGAAACTGTTGCCAAAGGGCATTGTCATTTTTGAGGCTACTGCCATGCGTGATTGCCTCTTTGACTTTTTTATTCACTGCTGATTCGGGTACAGTGACGAGCATATATAAATCTCCTGAGGGAGCATTCCAAACATCTACCGCTTTAGAACCTTTTAAATCAATTTTGGCGATTTGTTTAGAAACGGCTGTATTGACTTGATCTACAGTTTCACTTGCACCATTGCCTGTTGTGCGTGTAAAAGTCTCAAGTTTATCTTTCACTTGCGTTTGGATTTGTTGTGCAAGTTCAGAGCGACCATTAGCAAGGGCAACTCTGCGCATCATTCCCATGCCAGCAGCACTTTTTTTTGCGACACCCACACCAGCATAATAGCCATCTACAAGTGGCACACATGTCCATTTTGGAGCGAGTACATTCTCTTGTTTACATGCAAAAGAAGAAGGAACTTCCCCCATTTGTGTCGGTTTTGCAGGTTTTGGAGTCTCGCCACAGCCTGTAATAAACGCAGTGAGTGCTGTTGCCATAAGTAATGTTGATACATTGATTTTCATGGAAATATCCTTTGTTTTTTTGATTATATCGCTAAAGTACTAATAAACAAAATAAGAAGTTTTAAAACAAATCAGCATGCCCAAAGAAAACACCAATACTTGGATCTTTTTGCATACTCTCTAAAATGCTTTTTGCTTTGTGTTTTGTTGCTTTATCGAAGTAGATAAGCATATTTCTTGAAAAGACATAATCAAATTTTCCGAGTGCTGTGAATTCTGGCTCGAAGATGTTTTTTTTCTCAAAATTCACATGGCTTTTTACTTTTTCATTGAGTATATACTTGTCATCTTGAAGAGAAAAGTATTTTTGTTGGAGATTTTCATCTAAATTACCAATATGTCTCTTGCTGTAGCTTGCTTCTTTTGCTTTTTGGAGTGCTTGAGAGTTGATGTCTATGCCTGTTATATTGAACTTCATATCTACACCATCTTCAAGAAGAGCTATCGCGATAGAGTAGGGTTCTTCACCTGTTGCACATGGGGCGCAGAGTATGCTTATGGGTGTTTTACTTGCTTTATTTTTTATGTTTTGTACTAATGCTTTTATTTGAGAAAATTCTCTATAAAAATAGGTCTCATTTGTTGTTAAAAGATTAATGAGTTTTTGCTTTATTGCTGCATCTTTTTTGAGTATGAGTAAAAGTTCTTTAAAGGAGTCAATTTCATTTGTTTTACAAAAGAGTGTGAGTTTATTTTTAAGGATGTTCTTTTGTTTCTCAAAGGTAATACCTGTCTCTTTTTCAAAGTAGTGCATCACTTCTGAAACATCTTCGTACTCATAGATTCTCTCTTGCTCTTCCTCTTGTGGCTCTCTTGGCTTTTTCTTTTTAAAAAAACTAAACACAAAATGCTCCTATCTCTTCGATGATTTTTTTAAGGGAGTATGCCTCTGCTTGTGGAACATTGTTTCGTACGGCACTTGGCATTCCATCTACTATGCTATTGTCTGCATCTTCGGTTAAAACTCTCGCCCCTTGTTCACTCAATGTGCGTGTTGCTTTTGAGCCATCTTCCCCAATCCCTGTTAAGATAACTGCCATCATAGGATATGCTTTTGCCAAGGGGGTGAAAGAGTCAAAAAGTATCTCTATATCTGGATTATAAAAGCCACTATCTTTTGGTTTTTGAAACTCTAAAGATGTTGCATTTAAAACCATAGACTCTTTACAAAGATAGATTGTTCCTCTTTGAAACTTCGTTTTTTCTTCAATGCAAACAAGTGGATTTTGGGTTTTTCGCTGGAGTGATTTTGCAAAATTTTCTAAAAAGGGTGCTGGCATATGTTGTGCAATAACCACTGCTGTGTTTTGTAGTAGAGGCAATGAGTGTATGATTTTTTCTATTTCACTAGGACCTCCTGTTGAGGCACCTATGAGTACAATTTTAGTTTGTTTTGAAAGTTTCAAGTTGTGTGTGGAGATTGTCTGTCATGGAGTTGAGATGTTCTGCAGCTGCGGCTATCTCTTCTACATTTCTTGCGTTTTGTGACGAGATTGTATTTATTTCTGTTACTTGTGTTGCAATGGCTTCTACATCTTTTCCAGATACTTCAAAACTTTTGACTGTTTTATTGGTTGCATCGACTGCTTCATGTACAAGTTCGACTGTATCATTTATTTTTCCTTCTACATTGTTAGAAATTTCAGCAAGTGCTTGAATCTCTTGTGCATTTGCACTCATAGTTCCTGAAGCATCGGTAATAGACTGCATGATGACATTTATAGTGGCATTTATCTCTGTAAGTGATTTTTGTGTGCGTTCTGCAAGTTTTCTTACTTCATCAGCAACTACGGCAAAACCTCGACCATGTTCACCCGCGCGAGCAGCTTCTATAGCGGCATTAAGTGCGAGCAGGTTTGTTTGGTCGGCGATGTCGGAGATGACATTAAGAACCTCTTTGACTTGATTGGCTTCGTTTGAGAGTCGCTCCATCTGCTCTGCAAGTTCATTCTCTTTTTCAGCACTCTCTTGGACTCCAGAAGTAAGCTTCACCACTTCCTCTTTTGCCTCTTCAAGGTTCTCGTTTGCTCGTAAGATGTCCTCTTTGGAAGTGAGTGCCTCACTTACTGAACCAGCCATATCTGTCTTGATATTTGCTGCTTTTTCGTTTGCTGCATTGACGACACTTACAGACTGCTCAACATTATTTCCTACACCGATTGCAGTTGTGGAGAGTTCATGGGCTATGGAAGCATTTTCATTTGAAGAGCTTTTGGCATCAGCAACGAGGGTATGAATAGCTGCTATAAGTGTATTTAATCCTTTGGCAATCTCTCCTAGTTCATCATTGGACTCCATACTGCAAACAAGGGTCAAGTCCTTTGTTTGTGCGATTTTTTGCATATGGTTTTGTAAGTGTGTTATGACTTTAGCAATACTTGCAATAGTAAAAATCCCTAGCAAAGCAAGGATGACAATCAGAATGGCATTTAAAATCAGCGACTTAAAAAGAGCTGTTTCATTTTGACTCATATCTTTAGCAATATCTTCTTGAATCTCTGTTGCAATTTTATCTTCAACAGATTTCATAAGATTTATCTTTTGCGTCATTGTGCGAAAATACTCACTTGCTTTGACACTGAAATCTTCAGATGTTTTTGTTTCAAGTAAAACCTTTGCCATATTACCTACTTGAGTAAAAACATTACTTGATGCTATAGTATGAAACTCTTGTTGCATCTTTTGTGAAGCAAGTGTTGTAAAGCCTTCTAAAAAAGCCTCTTGTTGTGCTCGTAGAGAGTCTTTAGTATACGAGTTTTTACTAAGACTCCTTTTCCTTCTAAAAAAGCCTCTTGTTGTGCTCGTAGAGAGGCAAATTTTTCTTTAGCCCTTAGGTTCATGCTTTTTGATGCAAAGGCACCTGTTCCTACTGCTCTTTCTATTCCCATTCGTTCTTTTGCACGTAAAAAACTCACATAGGCACTTAATCCTTCAACTACATCAGGGTTAGAGGACTCTTTTGAGATAGAAGCTATAGTGTTTAGCATCATTGTATTTAATTTTGTGTAAGAGACTATGGCTGTTTCCTTTGATATAGAGAGGCTTGTGATTTGTGCGCGAAGGGCTTGAAGCTTTGAGAGTTTTTGCATGGCAGCTTCCAAATCAGATTGGAGTGACGTTGTTTCTTTGAGACCGATGGCTTGGAGATGCTCTACCTCTAAACGGAGTGCTTGTGCTTTGGTATCTGTAAGGAGTCTTTGTTTTGGGAGGGTGTTTCCAAATTTTTTGCCATGAGAACCTAAAAATCCAGCAGTGAGTCCGCGCTCTTTTTGTGATTCATGCACTAAAGAGGCAAGGGCAACAGAGAGTTGGACATACTTTTGGGTCGTTTTATCTTCTTGGACAACAGCATACTTTTCAAAAGAGCGAACTGAAACCTGATAGACTAATGCAATGGCAGGGATGAGAAAAAGCACTAAAATCTTTATTTTGATGCTTATATTTGAGAGAGAGAACATGAGCTTCCTTTTTTTGATGAGATAATTATAACCCCCCCCCTTAAAAATAAACTTAAATTATAGTTTAAGATTTTATGAAGTATAAAGACGATGATAGAGTTGCATTCTCTTTGTGACATTTTTCAAATAAATCTTTGGCTCATCAAAGCGTAAATCTTTTTGGAGTTTGGCATAGACTTCATCAGGTGTGAGCTTGTTGATGCGTGGTGCTGCTTTTGTCATACTGTAATGTTTTGTAAAGGCATAGGCGATATTCCCAGCACCTGTATTGTATGCAGCAATAGTGCAGTAGAGTCTGCTTTGTGGATTTTTTATTTTTCTTAAGTAACGGTAGTAGAGCAGGTGTAAGTAAGCGGTACCAATTTTAATGTTGTTGTCACTGTTGTAAAGATAACTACTGCTGAGCAGCTTTTTTTGTTTATAGAGGTAAAAGTAAGCATCAATGCCTGCTGATTTTGGAACAATTTGCATGAGTCCAAATGCAGGAATGTGGGAACGGGCTCGGGGATTAAAATAACTCTCAGTATGCATAATAGCAAAGGTGAGTTCAAGGGGGATGGCTTGCTTGTTTGACTCTTTTTTGATTTGTGCATAGTAGAGGTGGGAGCGTTTATAAAGGGCTCCTTTTGGCATTTTGATTTTTACTTTGTAAACAAAGGCATCTTTGATTTTTTTTGAGGGAAGCACTTTGATGTTTTGTTTTGTAATGTGTTTGTTTACATAGTGTGCGACACTCTTTTTGCTTGGTTTTTTTGTGAAAATAATGGTAGAGAGAATAGGTTCGGCTTTGACTTGGGCTCTTTTAATTTGTTTTGGAGTTTTTATTTTTTTTGTGATTTTTTCTATGGGGTCACTCTCTTGGGCTTGACGGGTGTTGAGAGTGACTGCTTTTGCAAGGGCAACTTGCAGTTTTTGTTTTGCTTCTTTTGGGGTTTTTGCTACGGCTTCTACTGTGATGGTCTCATCTGCAAAATTGACATCAGAGCGTGCTTTTTTGTCCTCAGAGTATAAAAGCCACTCTTTTTTTGTAGAGAGTTTGGGTGTTTCCCACACTTTTGCCACACTTTTTTTGTAGGCTTCATAGGCTTTTTCTTGTTGCTTTTGATAGAGTGCGAGTGCATCAAACTCTTTTTGTTTATAGGCTTCAAAAGCTGCTTTTTGGGCTTGAATAAACTCCTCTTTTGTTTGAGAAAAGAGGGAGAGTGTACTTAAAAGTATGAGTAAAAATATTTTCATAGCAAGATTATGCCATAATTGTGTTTATGAAATATTATGCTTATGAAGAATTTACAAAAGATACACGAAATCTCATCAAAGAGGTGCAAAGTTTCCAAGCCCAAGCCATCATTGGTATTGCCCGTGGTGGACTCACTTTAGCTCATGCAATGGCAGAGGGTTTAGCCATAAGAGAGGTGCAAACTCTCCGAACAGAACTCTACGACGGGGAGCAAAAACGTAAGAAAATCAGAGTATTTGAGAGTGTCGCTTTGCAAGATGTGCAAAGGGTGCTTGTTGTGGATGATATTGCCGATAGCGGGGAGACACTTAAGGTTGTAATGCAACATTTAGAAGCAAAATACCCGCAAGTTCTTTTAAAGTCTGCAACACTTTTTTATAAAAAAAGTTCTGTGTACGAGCCTCATTTTTGGTGCAATGAGGCCAAGGAGTGGATAGACTTTTTTTGGGAGCGAGATTTTAGCCTCTCGCCTCTTTAATCATCTCATAGGCTTGGTTAATCTCTTGCGTTTTTGCTGTTGCTTCTTGCATATAGGCTTCGCTTTTTCCTTGTGATTTGATGATGTCTGGATGGTATTTTCTTACAAGTTTTCTATAGGCTTTTTTAATGGTGCTCATATCATCACTCGGGCTTACTCCTAAAGTTCGGTATGCATCTTCAATGTTTGCTTTTGGTTGCATGTTTTGCATCATATTTTCAAATTTTTCAAAAATGCTGTGGTAGAGTTTTGGGTCAAACTCGAGAGCCTCGGCGATAGTTTGCAGGGCAAGGTCTTCGCCTTTGCTTACCTCTCCATCCACAAATGCAAGCTGAATGAGAAAGCCCATAAATTGGTGTTGTTTTTGCTTGTCTCTGCGGGTTGCTTCACCTAAGGCTGTGGCAATTTCTTCAATGTCATCGTTTCGTTTTTTCTCTTCATTGAAAATATCTTTGAGAATTTGTTTTGTTTTTTCAGGTTCTGGAAACACTGCTGCGATGTCATCAAACATAATGCCGATAAGTTGTGCTTCAAGGGCATCGACTCTGCCATCGGCTTTGGCAACTTTGGCAACAAGTGCAACAAAAAGTCCTAAGTCGCTTTGTTTGATGGAACTGTAAGAGACAGAAAAATTTTTAAAAGCCTCTTTGGAATAATCTTCATATTTGCTATAACTTTTAAACACATAGTAAAAAACTGCACCCAGAAGTGCAAGGACGATAAGATTGGACATAGTGTGACTCCTTTTATTATTTGATTCTATTTTTCCAATAGCTTGGATTTCTATGATGATGTGCTATTGCAATGATTAAAATACAATCTTCTTCTATCGAATAGAGTACATTGTATGGAAATTTGTGCATTATACATCGTCGTATACTTGGTTTTACTTCACTCCATGCTGTGGGGAAGACAGATACTCGTTGAATTGTAGATTTTGCAATACTTTTAAAAGTGGTCCCTAAACCTTGTACCTGTAATTCATAATATTCTATTGCATCATCAAGCTCAGTTTTAGCTTCTGGGAGAAACTCAATTTTCATTAATTGAATACTTCTTCAAAAGAGATAGTTTTTACTTTGTTATCTCTATAGTTTTGAAGTCTATTTTCTGCTTCTTTAGCCCAAACACTATCAATGCTATCATCAGGCTTATCTAAACTTTGCAGTAAGCTCTCTACAACAATATATCGTTCTTGAGGGTTGAGTTGTAATACTTCTTGTAGTATCTGTGAATTACTCATAGGATACTCCTCGTTTTGAAATGAATACTATGATTATAACAAAAAAACTGTTTGCGCTAGGTTTTATGTAGGAAAGTGAAACAAATAAGTAAAAATTATTTTTTATATGCTACAATAATTTCATAACTTATTGTAAGGAAAGAGTATGGCAATTTTATCTGCTGATTATACGAACTTAGATTATGAGGCGATGGCTCAGGCTATTGGACTGAAGGCGAAACATGTCCCGATGCTTTTAGCGAGTTTTTTAGAGGAGGCTACGGCATCTATCACACAACTTGAGAGTGCCATAGTCTCTAACGATTTAGCGACAGTAGCATCTCAGGCACATGCAGTCAAAGGGAGTGCGGGGAACTTGCGTTTGAATGAACTGTATGAGATGTCTAAAGATATGGAACTCGCTGCAAAAGCGAATGATACTGTCTTTGATTATATAGGGCATCTTCAAGCACTCAAAAGTATAATGGATACAATCACTCTCTAAGCAGAGGAGAATTTTGATGCATTTGACCATACAAAAAAAGCAACTTCTTATTATTGTTATACCTATTGTTGCACTAATATTTTTTGTAAGTCTTGTTGTTTTGAATGATTATAAAGAGTATCAACAAAACAAACGACTTCTTTCGCAGGTCAATGCGATGCAAAAAGTAGCACAACTCATATATCATCTCCAGTATGAACGGGGTTTGAGTGTTGCAACAGTAGAACAAAAGAGTGCTTTTTTTGTGCAGAAAATGCAAAAGTATAGGGTGAAGGTAGATAAAGGGCACCTCTAAAAACCCTAATACCTCTCAGTAACACAGAGGAGTTTACAATCAAGGCACTCTTTTGAAAGCCTAGCCATAGCTAAGGTGAGAAAGAGTAACGATGAGTGTAGGCTCCTCTGTGTTACCCGAAGGGAGGGAAGAAAAAAA
>WFQD01000141.1 GCA_015487265.1 Sulfurimonas sp.
CACCAATGCTCTCTAGCACTTTTTCCTTGCGTGAGAGCTCTTTTTTTATCTCTAAAAGTTCTTCATCCTCCCCTGCTGTCGGGTTTACGTCTTCTATCTTTTTTATCTCAAAAGCTGCGAACTCTTTGAGCTCCACTATCTTTTTCTCTTCATCTTCGATGACCTGCAGCTCATGTTTTGTCCAGTTGTACTCTGTAAAAGTCTCTCTGTACTTTGTTTTCAACTCCATGATATTTTGAGACTTTGCTTCGATACGCGCATCTAAAATTTCAAGCAGGTTCTCATTTTCAAAGTCGCTAAAGTCTTTCAAACTCAAATGACGCAGATACTTTGCAGCCACAGCAGAGATGGACTTGCGTGAGAGGGACTGGTTGTTAATAAAGTAGCGTGACTTCTCTTTTTTGATGTGCTTAAAGACATTAATGTCATCATTTTCGATGCCGCAAGACTCCTCATCTATCTCCCAAGTAACACTCGACTCACACACAGCAGCATCGCAACTGGTCCCACCGACAGAAGCAAGAATGGACTCCATAAGTATAGACTTCCCGCTCCCACTAGGGCCGGTAAACACGACAAGCCCACCCTGCAGATCAAGCGCACTTTCTTTAAAACTAAGATAATCTTTTAAATAAAATCTTTCTATCATTTTTTTGCCTTGTAGTATTCAAAATATACTAAATATTTAGAATGATATTACTTTTTTCAAAAAAGAATTCTTTATTTGGCAAATTGTCATATTTCAATAATTAGCATATCAATATCTTGTTTGTTAATGTTGCTTTTTAGAGTTGATTTGTGTAAAATGTTCGTTGAATAAATAGTTGCCTCGGTAAGCGAAGAGTTCGAGGCAACGGGGGGCGCGGGCTAAACACCCGCTAGTTCCCCGGCGCAGCACGCCAGGCAACAAGCGGGAGAAGCGAACAACTCCATCTGAAACCATAACTTTCAAATGAAGTTGTCACTCACCCGCGCCCCCGTTATCCACCATAAAGGAAAGTCATGGCAAGTAAGTCCGAAATAGCAAAAGAAGCATTAGCTCTAGCTGATCAAGCTCTTAAGGAACTAGAACTTTCGGAAGCTTCATTAACGTCTATTGCTCTAAAAGCAAGCCGAATTGCACGAATTACTGGTGACTTTGATATGCAACAGATAATGTTATATGAGGCAGGAGGCTATCCCTTTGAACCCTCAGGAGTCTCACCTGAAATATGGGAGTTGGCAAAAAAAGCCGAGCGTATTGTTAAAGAAAAAAAAGATGGTGAAACAAAGGAATATGCAAAGCTAAAATCGATTGAACGATTAGAAAGCGAAATACAAACAGCTAGAGAGAGATTAAAAGTTTCACAAGATGCTGACGTGTCAATAAGTTCATCTAATCCAAATCAGTACATATCTTCGATAACGGGAAACTCACTAGAACGATATAAAATATCTGAGACAATAAATGAAACATCGCAGTTGATTGGCCAACGCAGAGCATTTATTTATCAATATTTGAGCAATATATACTACGAACTAAAGTATTCTGTCGCCACTGATGATAGTTTTACGCGAATTAGGACAATTGTTGATAGTAATATAGCTAAACTTGTACCGAAATCGCTACAAAAATTTACTGCAATATACGAGAACCTAGAGTCAGAAAACTCTGAAGATTGGTCAAATGCTGTTCACAGTTGCAGGAGGGTATTGCAAGATTTAGCCGATGTGTTGTATCCCGCTAGACCAGATGTAACGAAAAATATAGGTGGTAAAGAAAAAACAATTAAATTGGGAACTGATGCATATATAAACCGCCTTATAGCATATACTGAAGAACATTCTGATTCAGAGCGCTTTCAAGAAATTGTTGGGTCTCATATGAAATTTCTTGGTGAAAGATTGGATGCAGTTTTTCAGGCAGCACAAAAAGGGTCTCATTCGGAAATTGTTGCTAGAGATGAAGCTGATAGATATGTTGTGTACACCTACATGATCGTTGGTGATTTGATATCATTAAAAGCACAAGTGGAAATACAGCCAGCTATGGGATAACAAAGCAGTGGAGCCAATCAAAAACCCACGGGCGGCTTTTTGATTGCTTATTTTAAACGTTGCCTCGGACGCTTCGCTTACCGAGGCAACGGAGGGAGCACAGGATGAACACCCGCTAGTTCCCCGGCGCTACAGCGCCAGGCAACAAATGGGAGAAGCGAACAACTCCATCTGAAACCATAACTTTCAAATGAAGTTGTCACTCACCCGCGCCCCCGTTATCTTACAAAGGAGATTTATTGACAAGAACAGATTTAGAACATTTAATTAGAGCAATAGGCAATATGATAGAAGTTGACAGTATTACGATTTTTGGTTCACAGTCTATATTGGCACAACATCCTGATTTAGATAATATTGTTAAATCTAAAAATATTATGATGTCCCCTAAAAAACATGATATCGATATGCTACAACGTTCAATGGAAGCAGATGTATATGTTAAAGATAATGAACTGGCTGATAGAATAGAATTTCATATGGGGGAATTATCAACATTTCATAATACTCATGGATATTATATTGATACAGTTGATAAAACAACTTCTAAATTGCCTAAAGATTGGGAAAAAAGATTAATAGAAATTTCAAATAAAAATACAAATTTCATTTCTGGTTGGTGTCTTGAGAAGCATGATTTAGTCTTATCAAAACTATATGCCAATAGAGAAAAAGATATTGAGTTTTTCAATTCAATGATCTCTTTAAGTTTACTTCAAAAGAAAAGTTTATTAAAAAGATTAGATAGTATGGAAATAACCGAAGAAGATAAAAAAAGAATAAAAAATTTAATCGAAAGGGCTTTTACAAAATGAAATCATTTACTCGTACAGACTTAAGGTCTCTGGAATATCATAAATTAATTGCAAAAAAATTAATTAAAGAACCAAAAAACTGGAATATAGTTTATAGTAACCTAAAAAATCAATGCAATAATACAAGTGCATATAAAGAATGGGAAACATTAATTAATTCAAAAACTAAAAGAGCAATTATAGATATATTATGTGAACAAAGTGAAAATTCTCAAAGGCTACGTAGTTCTTCTCCTTTTTTAGGAATATTAACAGATGATGAAAGATTGAGAGTTTTCAACAGTTTCAAAATAAATCGAAAAAGCACAAGATAACAAATTAGTGGACCCAATAAATTACCCTACGGGCAAATTTATTGGGTCATTTTCAACGTTAAGTACATAAAAGGAAATTAAAAATATGGCAATTACAACAGATGAAAGATTACTATGGGTTTTAGCTGAAGAAATGGATTCAAGTATTCGTTCTTGTATTGCTAAAAGTGAAGAAAAGCATGAATGGGTTAACAATAAAGATGAAGCATACTCAATTGCAAGAAGATTGAGAGGTATTTTCATTGCTTCGCTTGTTGGCGAAATTGAAGAAGAAATTGGCAATAAGTTTTCATCCCTTTTTAAGCAACTTTCAAATGAACCAACAGAAAAAAATAGCCAATATTGGTTTAGGCATATGCCAAAAAGTTCAACACCTCTAGGTAGAGCTAAAGTTATGTGGGCAATACGGATTGCTTATACTCATGGGAATGGAAATATTAATCAGATTGGCGACACTAATGTAGCTAAATACTTAGATCCAGAATTTACAGATAAGCATTTTAATGGAATTCAAGTCAAAGACGACATTGTTTCTGGTCTTGATCAAGTTCCTTATTCTGCTATAAAAACAGTACTAGAAATTAAAGATACACTTTGTTAAAAAATTATACTTAATAAAACATAGTAGCCAATAAATTACCTAACGGCAATTTATTGGCTATATTCAGTCGTTGCCTCGGACGCTTCGCTTACCGAGGCAACGGGGGCACGGGCTGAACACCCGCTAGTTCCCCGGCGCTACAGCACCAGGTAACAAGCGGGAGGAGCGAACAACCCCATCAGAAACCATAACTTTCAAATGAAGTTGTCACTCACCCGCACCCCGTTATGTGAAAGTCAAACAGATTGACAAAATGAATAAAATTGAAAATGATTAATGATATAAATATTCAAAGAAGGATTTTTTATGAAGACAGTTACAATGCGAGTAGATGACTCAGTTTACAATATGATAAAACTTGCAGCAGATGGACAAAAACGAAATCTTTCCAACTTTATAGAATTTGCAACCATGCAGTACCTAACATCATCACAGTTTGTAGAACAAGATGAAATGAATGAAATTTTAGAAGACAAAGATCTTGTTGAAAACCTATTAGGTGGATTTGAAGACTTCAAAAAAGGCGACTATACAATTGTCTAGCTAGCAAATTGCTGAAACTAAAACTTTTGAAAAAGTTAAAAAGAAACTAGATAAAAAACTCTATGCAAAAATTGAACATATTGTAGATTTTAAGCATAGACAAAAGTCTTACGACTAATACATAACTGCTACTTTTCGTAACATATTTATTGACATTTTCAAAAAATTAAGCTAAAATTAACTTTAAGTTGAGTCTATTAGTATAAATAGAGTTGACATAAGGAGTTAAATATGAACTATTATGAAAATATACCACAAAAAGAAAAAATCAAATGTATGTTGTGTCAACACTACTGTCAGCTCAAAGAGGGACAAGTGGGTGTCTGCGGTGTCAACAAAAATGAAAATGGAGAGCTGAAGACACTTGTTTATGGACATCCGAGTGCTTTGAATCTCGATCCGGTCGAGAAAAAACCTATTTACCACCTTTTACCGGGTACGACTGCCCTTTCACTTGGAACTGTCGGGTGTAACTTCCAGTGTCCTTTCTGTCAAAACTGGCAGATATCACAAGAGCACACGATAGACACAAGTGTCAATATCTCACCGCAAAAGATGGTGGAGTTGGCTCTAGAGAACAAAGCGGCATCCATCGCTTACACTTACAATGAACCGACTATCTTTTACCCTTATGCGAAAGATATCGGTATGATCGCCAAAGAAAAAGGGCTGAAAAACATCTTCGTTACCAACGGGTTTGAATCACCTGAAGTGGTCAAAGATATGGGCACATGGCTCGATGCAGCAAATGTCGACCTTAAAAGCTGGGATGATGCCTACTACAAAAAAGTGC
>WFQD01000142.1 GCA_015487265.1 Sulfurimonas sp.
ATACCTCACATATTTTTATGAGAGGAATTATATAAAGAAAAAGTGAGTTTGTAATGAAAAAGTTATAATAACTATAAACCACAGAAATTTTCTGTGGTTTATAAACTATTTAGTTTTGCGAGATTCTCTTTTACGTTCTGTTTCAGTGAGGAATTTTTTACGGATGCGGATATTTTCAGGTGTGATTTCAAGAAGCTCATCATCTTCGATCCACTCTAGTGCACGCTCTAGTGACATATCGCGTGGTGGAACAAGTTTAATCGCTTCATCTGCACCACTTGAGCGGACATTTGATTGTGCTTTTCCTTTGATGGCATTAACTACAAGGTCGTTGCTACGTGAATGCTCACCAATAATCATCCCTTCATACACTTTTGTTTGTGGTCCAATAAAAAGTACACCACGATCTTGAAGATTGAAAAGTGAAAATGCTAACGCTTCGCCATTTTCCATAGAGATAAGTGCACCATAACTTCTTGATTCAACTGCACCAGTGTAAGGGCGGAACTCTAAGAAAGAGTGGTTCATAATCCCCTCACCTTTTGTATCTGTCAAGAACTGCCCACGAAAACCAATAAGTGCACGCGCAGGAATCTCAAACTCAATTCTTTGGAAACCTTGTCCCATTGGAAGCATCGATTTCATCTCCGCTTTACGTTTCCCAAGACGCTCAATAACCGTACCGCTTAAATCTTCTGGAACATCAATTACTAAGTGCTCAAACGGTTCACATTTCACACCCTCAATCTCTCTTACAATAACCTCTGGACGAGAGATACTAAACTCATACCCCTCACGACGCATATTTTCAGCAAGAACAGTGATTTGGAGCTCACCACGACCTGAAACTTTGAATTTTCCCTCACCAACTGTTTCTAATTTCATAGCAACATTGGTACGCATCTCAGCTTCAAGTCTGTCTTTGATTTTATTTGATGTAACGTGTTTACCCTCTTGACCGGCAAGTGGAGAATCATTTACAGCAAAAACAACCGTAAGTGTCGGCTCTTCAATGTGCATAGGGTCAAGTGCTACAGGATTGTTAGGATCTGCAATAGTATCACCAACATCGACAGTCTCCATACCCGCAAACGCTACAATATCACCCGCTTCAGCTTGGTCAATCTCCATACGATTAAGTCCGTGAAAACCGATAAGTTTAGAGATTTTTCCTTTTACCATCTCACCATCAGACTTAGCAAGCATAACATTGTCACCTTTTTTAACTGTACCGTTAAAGATACGGCTAATTCCGATTTTACCAACATAGTTATCATAATCAAGTGTAAATACTTGTGCTTGAAGGTCATTCTCAGCTGAACCTTCCGGCTCTGGAACTTCATTTAAGATAGTCTCGAAGATACACTCAAAGTTACCATCTTCATCATCCATATCTAGTTTTGCTATCCCATCGCGTGCAGCAGCGTAGATGATAGGAAAATCGAGTTGATCATCTGTTGCATCCATATCTGAGAAAAGATCAAACATCTCATCTACAACACGGTCTGGTTCTGCTGAAGGTTTGTCGATTTTATTGATAACAACAATTGGTTTTTTACCGAGTGCAAGCATCTTTTTAACAACAAATTTTGTTTGCGGCATAACACCTTCGTATGCATCTACGAGTACTAAAACACCATCAACCATTTTAAGTACACGCTCAACCTCACCACCAAAATCGGCGTGACCCGGAGTGTCAATGATGTTGATTTTATGATCTTTGTAGCGAATAGCAGTATTTTTTGAAAGAATAGTAATCCCACGCTCTTTTTCAAGATCGTTACTATCCATAGCACGCTCATCATGTTGTTCATGAGAAGCAAAAGTACCTGATTGCTCTAAAAGACCATCAACGAGTGTTGTTTTACCATGGTCAACGTGAGCAATAACGGCAATATTTCTAATTTTTTGCATTAGGGGTTTCCTTGGGGAAAATTTTTGCGAATTATACCAAAATAAAAGTTAGTTCTGTGTAAAATAATCTAGTTAAAGATTATAGAGTAAAAAATAAGCCTCAAAGTTTAAAAAGAAAAATGATTGATTTTCCAGATAACGTAAAAAATATATTTGATAAATTATTAGAAAATTCTATTTATCCTATAGTAGTAGGTGGATATATTCGAGATTTTCTTTTGAAAAACGACTCAAAAGATATAGATGTAGAGCTCTATAATGTCACTTCTTTAGAACAACTCGATACACTTTTAGCTGATTTTGGTAGAGTTCATAAAGTTGGCAAAAGTTTCGGGGTTTACAAACTCTCTACTAATGAAGGTGAGATTGATTTTTCCCTGCCACGTGAAGATACAAAAACAGCAAGTGGACACAAAGGGTTTGAAGTGACCATTAAAACAGACCTTGATTTCTCGCAAGCAGCACGAAGAAGAGATTTTACCATCAATGCCATGGGGTATGATATCCGCAACAAAAAACTACTTGATCCTTATAATGGAAGGAAAGATTTACATAACAAAATACTACGTGAAGTTGATAGTGAAAAATTTGTCCAAGATCCTCTGCGTTTACTTCGTGGTGTTGGTTTTTGCGCACGATTTAATCTCAAGCCAACTTTATCATTAGAAAAACTCTTCAGGTATATGATAGAGCAAAAAATGCTTTTAGAGCTTCCAAAAGAGCGTGTTTTTACAGAACTTGAGAAGATACTGCTTAAAAGTCAAATACCATCGCGTGCATTTAGATTACTGCATACAATTGAGGAAGATTTTTTCTTTATTGAAATTTTTTCGCTCTCAACTCAAAAATTTAAAGAAACGATGCGCTGGATTGATAGTGCAAAAAAGGATTTGAGTATATTGTTAGCTTTATTACTTTACCATCTTAGCAGCTCTTCACGCGATAGTTTTCTCTCTAAAATTACATCAGACAAAAAACTTAAAGAGGAGATAGAACATCTTATCAAATTTGCAGATACAGATTCGAAAAATGGGTATGAAATATATCAAGCTGCTTTAAAAATTGAGATAGCAAGATTATGTGATTTTATTGAAGTGATAGACAAAACAAGGGGAAAAGATCTTAAAAAAAGAGCAGAAGAGTTAGGGGTTTTACACGCACCCCTTCCCCCTCTAGTTCATGGTCGTGATCTTATAGAACTTGGATTACAGCCCTCAAAAAAGTTTACAATACTTCTTAAAAAGTGTTATGAAAAACAGATGTATGGAGAGTTACTTGTAAAAGAGGATGCTCTTACTTGGCTGCGAAATGCCTTTAAATATTAGCTTGATTTTCCCCTAAAAGATTCATTTTTGCATGAAGATCTTTCATCTCCTGCATATTTTGGATTGCTAATTCTAAAGCCTGTCTC
>WFQD01000143.1 GCA_015487265.1 Sulfurimonas sp.
CTCGGAGATGTGTATAAGAGACAGAATTATAGCTTACTAATATAAAATTTTAAATATGCACAATTTTACTTTCGTTATACTTCCATTATGAAAGAGTACAATGCACAAAAATTACCGGGTTCTGCTGGCGAACATGCCTTACAAAATCAGCTCCACACTCAAAAGCAAGCACTTGCTTTTTATAACAAACAGGTATTGGATGAACTTGCACCAATGATGCAGGCTTTTATAAAAGAACAAGAGATGGTTTTTCTTTCTACAGCAGACAAACATGGAGAATGTGATGCCTCTTTTCGGGCAGGAGAGGCTGGCTTTATGCAGGTTGTAAACAAAAAAAGAATTATATATCCTGAGTATAAAGGCAATGGGATTATGGCAAGCATGGGCAATATCACTGAAAATGGGCATATAGGTTTACTCTTTATAGATTTTTTTGAAAAGACTATAGGACTTCATGTCAATGGCAAAGCCAAAATCATCCAAAAAGAGGATCTAGCTTTTTACACTCAAGAAAATATAGAAGTAAAAAGATCACTCCAAGCCCAAGAACAAATCAAAAAAATAGTTTCCTATATTGTCATTGAAATTGAAGAAACTTATATTCACTGTTCTCAATACATTCCCCTCCTAGAGAAGAAAGATAAAAAAATACACTGGAGCCTTAACAGTGCTCAATATAAAGGTGGTGATGCATTTGCAGTAAAAGGCTACCCTAGACCCTGGATTTAAAATTCATTTCACTTATACAAGTAATTATACAGATTATTAATGAAAATTATTCTATAATTGCGTCATTAATTACAAATTAAGGAATGTATATGTGTTTTAATGAAGGAATCGAAGATAGATTTATTAGAGCGGTGATTGGCTTAGGCTTGTTAGTTGTTGGTGGTTTTCTTATTGCCTCTGGACATATCGTAACAATGACACCAGTTATCGTTGCAGTTGTTGGTATAGTTTTACTTGGTACAAGCATTGTTGGTCTCTGCCCGCTCTATTCTATTTTAAGAATCAATACGGGTTGCAAAAGAGCATAATTACGCTATAATTACGACTCGAAAAAATTTTAAAGAAAGTGGGTGATGTGATATGCCTGGTATCGTACTACGCCATGACGATAATTTTGATGCTTCTTACAGACGTTTCAAAAAGCAGACTGACCGTAACTTAATCGTTACAGAAGCTCGTGCTCGCCGTTTCCATGAAACGGAAACTGAAAAACGTAAGAAATTCAAAATAGCTTCTCGTAAAAAGATGTTAAAACGTCTTTATATGATGAGACGTTATGAATCACGCCTGTAACAATCTATTCTAAGCCCTTTTGGCTTAGAATATTTTTCTCTACATCAACTAAAATGCAACTCCAAGTCCCATAATCATTTGAAAATCATTTTGAAGTGGTATCGCACCATCTTTATCAGCTGTTGGACTTTTAACATAATCCCAAATACCTGAAATATCAAAATCTAACCATGAAAGTAAACTATTTTCAAGAACAAGCACCATATGATGCTTATAAACCCCTGCTTCACGTGTTGTATATGTTAGCTTATAATCATAGCTCAGCTTTGTCATTGCATTGATTTTACGTTTGTACTGTGTACTTACTTCAAGTGCAGGAGAAAAAGCGGTTTTCTTCGTTGCCACATCTACTGTTGTGTGCCGAGTATAAACAAATGCAGGACCTCCAGAAAAACTCCATCTTGCTTTTGAAGTATCAAAAAGAGTATATCCTACCCCTACACCCGCAGTAATTTGTGCATCAATATTTTTAAATTTGTCGATATACAATTCTGAGAAGAGAGGTGTCCAAAAAAAGTTTCGACTCAAAAAAACATCATACTTTTCATTAAAACGATGATCATTTGATATTTCTACTTTGTCTTTTGAAGAGACTCGCCCCAAATAACTCAAAGCCAAATGCGACTCGGAGCTTCTTCTTTGGAGTTTCAGATTGGCGGTAAAATCTTGTTGCTGGCTATTGCCACGACGCATATCCAGACCTACACTTGCTTTCCCACTCCATAGATTTCGCTCTGTTTCTGCATCGCGAGCAAAAGAGACGATTTGTTTTTTTGCAAAGTTATACTTAGTATCACCCTGTATAATAGTAAGCTTATCATCTTTTAAACGCAGCACTCCTTTAATAGATGCTAAGTTTTCAATATTCACACGCATAAGGTGATAACTTTTTATCTGCGCAACATCTGCAAGTTTAAATGTGTATAAGCCTATCTCTTTGCTATCAAATTCGAGTCTGTCATCATAGAGTGCTTTAATGTTACCTTTAAACCATTCTCCAGATTTTGTCTGTACCCAATCATATTTTTTAGGTGTTGGAGAGAGCTTCTCCCACTTTGCTTCTAGCTTTGCTAAATCAACCTTGCCATTACTGTCTGTCGCTTCTATCACATCTTGTATATCTAAAGTTTTTTTCACTTTTTTGTCGGCTTCTTGTGCTTTTTCACGGATGGCATCATCACTCAAACCTGATGTATCTTTGACAACAGTGAGTCTCTCTTGTGCATGTAAAAGTAAAAAGCTAAGTAAAAAAAGTATTACTATTTTCATCTTAAAGTTTCCCATACATTTCATTATAAAATTTGAGTGCATATCGATCACTCATTGAAGCAATATAATCCGCTATAACTCTATGCTTGTTACGATATTCTAGCTGTTTATAATAAAAGAAAGGAAGCATTTTTTCTTCTTCCATTAACCCATTATAAAGTCCTATTATCGCCTGTTTTCCAGCATACATTTTACGGACAATACTCTTATGCTGGTACATTTTTGCAAAGAGCAGTTTTTTGAGTTTTTTCAGTTTTGTTTCTAACGCTTTATTGAGTCCGATAGGCATCAGATCGCTTGCATCTTTCATACGAGGTATTGAATAATCAAGCAGTGAATAGACCAAATGATTAATAAGATGAGAACTAAAACGGTAACGAAACATCTCCTCATCTTCTTGCGAGACACCCTCATCTCTCACTTTTTGAAGTATCTCCTGCACAAGTTCACTACTCTTTAAGTCTTCAAAAGTAATAATCCCTGAGTTGATACCATCATCAATATCATGACTCGTATACGCAATCTCATCCGCCCTATCGACAATCATCGCTTCAAAAGAGGGATGTTTATCAAGATTAAATTGTTCATGAATTTTTGCAGGTAAAAAAGATTTATGGTAAGGGTAAGAGTGTTTTAAAATGCCTTCTAAAGTAGCAAAAGTAAGGTTGAGTCCATCAAAACCTTGGTAGCGTTTCTCAAGTGCTGTTACCACACGGAAACTTTGAAAATTATGCTCAAAGCCATTTTGAAAGCCATCATTTTTTAAACACTCATCAAGGGTATCTCCACCCACATGTCCAAAAGGTGTATGCCCCAAATCATGGGCTAAAGCGATAGCTTCAGCTAAAGATTCATTAAGTCCGAGTTGTGAGGTAATAGAGCGAGCAATTTGGGAGACTTCTATAGAATGGGTGAGACGTGTACGAAAAAAATCGCCCTCATGGTTTAAAAAAACCTGTGTTTTATACTCTAACTTACGAAAAGAACCTGAGTGGATGATACGGTCTCTGTCTCGTGCATAAGGATTACGAAAATCCTTATCTATTTTATGAAATCTATCGCTCGCTTGCATTAGGCTTTTTTGATAAACTCTGTTTTTAAGTAGATTTTTGTTCCATTGACACGACCCTCTACATGGTCATCCATATCATTCGGTAAGGCAATTCTTGTCACTGTTGTTCCACGCTTTGCAGTAAAGCCAGCCCCTTTTACATCGAGGTCTTTTAAGATGACAATACTATCACCTGCATGGAGTTCTACACCGTTTGCATCACGAAAAACCACCTTATTTGCTTCTGCGTTTAATGCCTTGTCAAACCATGCTTGTTCTGCTTCTTCAAAGTACATCATCTCTAACAAATCTTGACGACCGAGTTTGTTGAGTAGTATCGCTGACATTACTTTTACAGCAGGAACTTCACTCCACATAGAGTCGTTTAAACAGTTAAAATGTGTCTCATCGAGTTCCTCTGATTCTATCTGCGCTTTACAATTTGCACAAACACATACAGCCCCATCTTCACCCTCAACACCTTGTGGTACTGCTAACTCACTTACTTCTTCACTACTGCCACATAACTCACATACTTCACTTCTTGCCATATTTTTTCCTTTATTATTTTTTAATTACTGTTCCAATACCTTCGCTGGTAAATACTTCTAAAAGTATCGAGTGTTCTACTCGCCCATCAATGATATGCGCCTTTTCTACTCCTGCGTTTACCGCTTCTAAGCAGGCATCCACTTTTGGTATCATTCCGCCTACAATTGTTGCATCTTTTTTGTAAGCCTCTATCTCATCTTCAGTGAGTGTTTCAAGAAGATTTTTCTCTTTATCAAGCACCCCGACAATATCTGTCATAAAAATGATTTTTTTTGCACCAATAGCTGCGGCAATTTTACTTGCGGCTAAGTCTGCATTTATGTTAAACCCAGGGTGATTGACTTCGTTTCCTGAGCCAATAGGGGCAATCACAGGAATAAATTTATCTTCTAAGAGTCGCTCTATGACACCATTGTTAATGTTTACAATTTCACCCACAAGACCATATTTGCCTTTTGCTTTTGGCTCTGCTGTAATGAAGTTTGCATCTTTCCCTGTCATTCCAAGCGCTTTTCCGCCATGCATATTGAGCAGTGTTGTGATTTCATTGTTAATGTTTCCACTTAAAACCATCTCAACCACTTCCATCACCTGCTCATCTGTGACACGCATCCCGTCAATAAATTCACTCTCAATTTCAAGTTTATCAAGCATCGCATTGATTTTTTTCCCACCGCCATGAACAACGACAGGCTTAATCCCCACAAGATAAAGTAAGATAATATCTTGTGCAAATTTATCTTTTAAAGAGGGGTTAATCTGTGCAGAACCCCCATACTTTATAACAAAAATCTCATTGGTATAGCGTTTGATGTAAGGCAGTGCCTCAAGAAGGGTCTGTGCTGTTTCAATTTTGTTGTTCATCAGCATCCTTAGAAAATTTAATTATATCGTCGCGTTTTTGGGCTTTCTTTTTACCTTTAAAAAATGCTTTTTCTGCCTCTTTTTCTGAGTAGTTACGACACTCTTCGGGCATCATTTGGTGGGGGTCATTGGCTATTTTGTCACACATACTTGCATTTATGCTAAAGCCTGAACAGCCACTAAAAGCAACTGCTAAGATGGGTATAAATTTCCACATAATTTTCTCCTATTTTTGTTTTATAATCAGGTCTAAATATTTTTTTGGTGTCACTTTTATCATTGCTTGTGCGAGCCAGCGAATTTGGAAAAATGCAGCACCGCTATCACGCAGGGTGAAGTAGTTTTTCAAACTTCTGAGGTTAAAAGTCACAACCATATCTACTTTCACATTATCGGAAATAATGTGCTTAAAAGCATCGCCGACATTGCGTTTTTTCTTACCTGCTTGAAGGGCATCGTAAAGTTTTTGTGCATCGCTTGCAAACTCTTCTAAAAAAGGTAAAGAACTCTTTGCCACAGAGATAGCATAAAAATCTTCCACAGCTTCTTTTTGAAACAATAACTTCTCATACATTCCTGCAATTTCAATGCGATTATAAGCTACATCAGCGGTCACAAACATATCAAACGCAAGCACTTTTTGAATAAAAAACTCTTTATCGCCTGCGACTTGTGAGGCAACAAACGCATTAATAATTCCGCTCATCGTATAGCGAGTACTGCGAACACTAATCGCTTGGAGTCGGTGGCGAGCATGCTCTTGTAACACCCCACGAGAAGTCCCACGGATGAGAAAACTCAAGTTTGCATGCTCTAAAATAGAGTGGTGAAAATATGTCCATGCAAGATCATCTAAGAGATTTGAATCATCAATAGCATTAATTTGCTCACACATTGGGTCTGTTGGAAGGGTATGTTCTATGGCTTGTATCACTTCATTTTCACTGTTTGAAAAGGAGTCATAGCAGGTACGAGCGGCACTTTCAGCCACCCCAATACCGGTATCTTGCAACAAGACTACCTTAGGCTTTGTATATAATATGCCATGAACTTTTTCCATACAAGACTCCTCAAATATGGTTTTATTACAGCATATTACTTCTGCAC
>WFQD01000144.1 GCA_015487265.1 Sulfurimonas sp.
CAGCTGTCTTTGCAAGTTCCTCAAACCCTGAAGTAGTTGCGTTACCAAACACTTCATCGATGCCGTCTATCTGACCGTTCTCATTTTTATCATAAACTAAGATACCGTCATTTGGTGCTACCCATCCTATCTTCTCTTTAGTTCCATCACCCGTAATATCAAAGTAAGCGTTTGAATCTTCAAGTGAGATAGTTGAGATAAAGCCGTCTTTATCAGAGTCTAGGACTAGTGGATCTTGCATACCCCCTTTGTGTGGATCGTATGGAGGCTTATGTTTATTGGAGTCATCATCTATGATGTTTACTTTCCCGCCATGACCTATCACTATATTTGGATTATCATTTCCTAAATAATCAAAACTTTCAATATTACGCAATACCGGTCCATCACTATCCACTACCGTATCAACCACATCTGCTCCCCAATCAATTTGTGCTTGTGTACTTGTCTTTCTTGCATCTATCGTATAAGATTGGAGCCGATTCTTGTGATCCTTCATATAAACAATTAAATCACCCTCAAGAGGCTGAGAGATGCTGATAGTTACAGATGCGCTTTGAGTACCGCTGTCTCCTTCGTCTGCACTTGTGCTGCTTACCTCTATGACAACCTGACCGTTGGTGTCATTGTCTATGATGGTTCCTTCACCTGCATTTTTAAAAATGATATCTTTTGTTCCGTTATATCCTGAACTGCTTACAGGAGTAAGCCAGAATGTCTCATCGCCCTCTTTGTAGGAGTCATCATAGATAGGCACCTCTATAGTTTGTTTCATAGAGTCTTTGGTAAAGGTGACTGACTTTTTGGTAGGAGCATAGTCGTAAGATGCGGTTGCCGTATTGTCTGCCGTTTGAAAGTCAACCGTTAGCGATTCTCCATCTTCAAGAACTCCGCTTAGTGAGACGGTAAACGTCATAGTGCCATTTGCTTCATCGAGGCTTGCATCGCTTACCGAGACTTCTAGCGGGGTTTTGGTTTCGTTGTCTTGTATTTGAGAAAAATAATAACTCATTTCATTATTAACTTTTTGTTTTAATAAGTCGCTATCTAGTAATTCATTAAACTCTTTATCATTTAAATTTGCTTGATTTTTGATTTCTTCTAAAACTTGGTGAGTAAGTTCTGTCGTTATTCCTGTTGTTTTTAATGTTGCCAAAGAAGATGATGCCAATGCATTTTTTAAAACTTTAGCAATTGCTGCAGAACTTAAAATATTTGCCAGATAATATGCTGGTCTGTTTTCAGCATCATTAATTAAAGCATCAACCATCAGACGTCTACCTTCTGAATTAGACAAGACGTTGTAAATAGCTTTTGTTTCAGCAATAGCTTGGGTTTGTTCAACATAGTCTATAGGTAAAACACTTTCATGTTGAAGTTGCCAATCCCTGAAACCAGAAACTCTTGCTAAATAATCACCAAAGTCATATAAACTTTGAGGTGTTGACTTAAGACCATCCCAAAAATCAGATATATGTTGTGTTAATGTTTTTTCTGCTCCCATCTTCTATTCCTTATTATTAATTTTTTGCATTGGTAAAACTAATGCAATAATTGATTCTATTAATATGTAAACTACTGCTGATATAGCCCACATCCATATACCAATTGCATCCGATATCTCTTTTCCAATTAAATTGTCTATAAATACAGTTAAGAACAACCAAATAATAGCAATAAGCCCACCAATGAAAAGATAGTGATATACTGAACCAATCTTTTGAATTGTTTTTGGTACAGCGTATTGCGTATGACACTTTTTACATTCAATTATTTTTCCTCTTTTAATTAAAAAAATATCTGAAAACTTGTTTATCTTATTTACTTTAGTTCCGCATTCCGTACAAATAAAACTAAAAATTTCCATTATGCAACTCCCCTTTCACTATATAAGTTACCCCAAGAGACTCCACCTGCAAGAACATCATCACCGCCTTGACCTAAGATAGTGTCTTCTCCGCTTCCTCCTAGTAGGATATCGGTGCTTGCGTCATCGCCGCCAAGGAGAGTGTCATTGCCGCTGTCTCCGTAGAGGTAGTCTGTCTCTGTGCCACCAAGGAGAGTGTCGTTGTTGGCTCCACCGTGGAGAGTGTCTTCTCCTGTGCCACCTTCTAGGTAGTCGTTGCCGGCGTTGCCGTTTAGGGTGTCGTTACCACCGTTGTGGTCTTTTAGGATATCATCTGCGTTTGTACCGTTTAGGGTGTGGTTATTGTTATCGCTTATGAAGGCTCCCTCTTTTATAAGCACTTTATCGGGATAGTTGAATTTTATGCGGTTATCATCAAATAGCCATGGGTTGAGTTTAACGAGGTCTTTGGTTACATAGCCGTTGTTTTGAGCGATGGTTGAAAGAGTGTCACCGCTTTTTACTTTGTAAATACCTTTACTACCTAAGTCTATCTCTTCACCTGCATAGATAGTAATGTTTGAGAGAAGAAATGATACTTTGTCTATAGAGTCTATAGCATTTCTTAACTCTATGTTGTTTAGGTTTGCTATGTTGTAGGTTTGGTTGTTCAATACAACTTTTTTAATATCTTTACTTTGAACAATTGTTTTAACAGCTTCTGTTTTTAATGCATCGTTATGTGCTTGAATTGTAATATTTGTTTTGTCAGATGGACTATACAATGCAACAAATTCAACCGTGCCAAATGCTGGTGGTTCTGAGAATAATTGTTTATATCCATTTACTATATCTTCAGGAGAAACATTACCATCACCATCTGGATCAAAATAATTTACAAAATTATTCAATCCATTTTTTTTAATTCCATCCCAAATAGTACCGGCATAATTTACATCAGATAATATCTTGCTATAAAAGGCATCTGCGTTCGCAACATATGTATTAAATAGATTGGCAAAAGTATCACCTAGATTTGTATGGGTAAGTGTTTCATTTGTTACAAAAGCACCAGATGTCTGTGCTTTAATACTAGTTGTGATTGATTTTATATATTTTGCAGATGCTAAACTTCCTACAAAGTTTATCATATTCCCAACAGTCCGACCTACTGCTTGATAGTGATTCTCATCATGATGCATCGCAATGTCTTTAGTCCCATCAACTCCGCCCATACCTACAGTAAAAACTATTCCCGCTTTTCCTTCAAGGGCAACTGTAGCCGCACTAATGCCTGACATTATAAATGTATACATCTCATTGAGAGCTTTTTCCCCTATTTCTGCATTTGTCATGATCTTTCTCCTTTAGTTTTAAATTCATTTGTCCATATTTCATTTTTATCTGCAAACCACCCCACTTGATTTTGAGCTTGGGGTATAAATACAGTTTTATTTTTGATGGGAATATTGTGTACTTTAAAATATTCCAATAACTCATCTAATTCTTTTTGGGAATAAATATTGACTAAAAAATAGTTACGATTCTCAAAGTGAATAAATAAATTTTTCTTTAATAGTCCATATGATTCTTTAGCTTTGGTAAGTCTATAAATCTTATAAGGAAAAACAAATAAAATATATGTCAAAAGAAAACGGATATACAGCACCAGCTTCCCAATATGTACTCCGATTGAAGATTTACGATA
>WFQD01000145.1 GCA_015487265.1 Sulfurimonas sp.
CACTCACTCTATTCAAACAAAGAGATTTTCATCCGTGAGTTGGTCTCAAATGCATCTGATGCACTCGATAAACTTAATATGTTGGTACTTAGAGATGAAAACTATAAAGATGTGGCATTTAACCCTCGCATTGATATTGTCGCAGACAAAGAGGCAAAAACATTAACAATTAAAGATACTGGTATTGGGATGAATGAAGAAGACCTCATGAATAACCTCGGTACTATTGCAAAATCTGGTACAAAAGCATTTTTAGAAAACCTTACAGGAGATGAGAAAAAAGATTCTCAACTCATCGGTCAATTTGGTGTTGGTTTTTACGCTTGTTTTATGGTTGCAGACAAAGTAGAAGTTACAACGAAAAAAGCCGGTGAAGAGCAGGCATATAAATGGATAAGCTCGGGTGATGGTGAGTTTGAGATTGAAAATGCTGCGATGGATGGTCATGGAACTCAAATTACAATGCATCTTAAAGAGGGCGAAGATGAATTTTTAGAAGAGCATCGTATTGAGACTATCATCAAAAAATACTCTAACCATATCCCATTTCCTATTTTTATGGACAAAGAGAAATTTATTCCTGCAAAAAAAGATGATGACGGAAATGAGATAGAACCAAGTAAAACTGAAGTGGAAAATACACAAATTAACCGTGCAAGTGCACTTTGGACATTACCAAAATCTGAAATTACAGATGAAGAGTACAAAGATTTTTACAGCTCAATCGCACACTCAAGTGAAGAGCCACTCACATGGATGCACAATAAAGCAGAGGGTGCAATAGAGTACACAACACTCTTTTATATTCCAAGCAAAGCACCGATGGATCTTTATCGTGTGGACTATCAAACAGGTATTAAACTCTACATCAACCGTGTATTTATCACTGATGATGAAAAAGAGCTTATGCCGACATACTTACGTTTCTTACGTGGTGTAATTGACTCAAAAGATCTTCCACTCAATGTTTCTCGTGAGATTTTACAATCAAATGCAGTGATGAGTAAAATTAGAAACGCTTCTGTGAAAAAGGTACTCTCAGAACTTGCAAAAATGATGAAAAAAGATAAAGAGAAATATGCAACATTCTATAAAGAGTTTGGCAATGTACTCAAAGAGGGGCTTTACAACGATTTTGCAAATCGTGAGAAAATCTTGGAACTGTTACAGTTTAATCATCTTAACTCAGATGAAGTGATAACAATTGAAGAGTTCGTTAAAACTGTAGATGAAGAGAAAAAAGAGATTTACTACATCACTGGTAAATCAACAGTAGAGATGCTCAAAGCTTCTCCAGCATTAGAAAAATTCAAATCACGCGGTATTGATGTGCTTGTACTCAATGAAGAGGTAGATACTATTATCTTCCCAATGGTAACAGAGTATAAAGAGTACAAACTTGTTCATGTCTCAGATGCAAAATTTGAAGAGAGTGAAGAGGAGAAAAAAGAAGCAGAGGAGCTTGCAAAATCGTATGAAGGGCTTACAAAAGAGTTTAAAGAGATTTTAGGTGAGAGTGTAAAAACTGTTGAAGTCTCAAATGATCTTGTAGAATCTCCTGTAGCACTTAAAATAGATAAAGAAGATCCAGCATATATGATGGCACAGATGATGAAACAGATGGGGCAACAAGGTGATGTAGAAGAGCCTGCACCGATTTTAGAGATAAATCCAAAACATGAGCTGATTGAAAAACTAAAAGATTCAGCAGACCAAAATCTTGTAAATGATGCTGCGTATGTACTTCTAGATCAGGCAAAACTTTTTGATGGACGTGAACTTGACGATACAGCGGATTTTGTATCACGCCTCAATAGAATTATTGCAAAAGCACTTTAGTTAAAGTGAGTGCTTTTGTAGCACTTACTACTTTTTCATCTATTTTTAGTAAAAATTAGAATAAATTAGATAATAAAATGTTACTTTAATTATATGAAACTTGATTTGCAACAAGAACGACGAAAACTGAAAAACAAAGAAATCCGTGCTTTGGTTGATGAAGCACAGGCAAAATGTGAAGAGTTTTTTGAAACAAACTATTACTATAACGACAGTGAAGCGGTTGAAGAACTTGGACTCGATAGTGAACTTATAGAACAACTAGTTGAAGATTATGTAATTCAGATTATAAAATCTTCGACACTCTTCAAAGAGCATCTACAGCGGCTCAAAGCAGAGTCGCAACCACTTAGTGATGAAGATTATCGTGATTTTCGTGAACTTGCACACAAAAACCTTGGAGTGGCACGAAATTTGCGGATTAAAGATTCAGAAGAGATTCTTACAAAGCTGATGCACCAAGATAATCTTGATGAGCTTGAGGTGTATTTGAGTATTTTAGAAGCATGCGCTATTAAACTTAAGCCATTATGTGCATACAATACCCTTGAATTGATTAAAATAAAGCAAATGCTTTAGTGCTCTTTGAATGCATGCGAAATCTGTTCAAGTCTCCCTTTTGGTTTTTTGATAGAGATTTTTTTCTCCTCTTTGACGGGGAGGGCGAATGCCAAAAGTATAAAGATGAATGAAAACGCAATGCCTGCTAAAATGCTTAACACCAGTTTTAATTTAAAATCTCTCATCCCATCTTCCTTTTTGTATAGCTTGATTATAGCATGTTTTTTCTCTTTTATGAGCTCATACCCACTCAGTGCAGAAGAGCCGATAGTTGCAAAATATGAAAGTGCAATATCTAACGAGACGCAACGCTTTAGTATCGGCACTTATTCATTTCTTTGTAAACCTTACGGGGTGATAACTCTTGAGAGCCTCTATAGCAATCCCTCTACCAACTCTATTTGCAAGCAAAACATACAACGTTTTTTTATCCGTAACCCTTTGGATGTTTTTTTTGCACAAAAGTATCTTTTTACCGAACAATATTATCATATAGTGTTTAAAAAAGAGTGGTGTGTTGTGTATCTCAAAGGACGTACGACACTCTCTGAACTCTTGCTCAAGCATGGTCTAGGAATCATACAACCAAATTTTAGAGACAAAGAGTTTATGAGCCTTTTTAATGGAGCACAAAGAAGTGCAAAAGATTTAAAAATTGGTCTTTGGAGAGATAATATAGTTAAAAATTGTCTCGGGGAAATTTATAAATAGACTATTCTTGATTTTTTTGTTGTGAAGTTGTAATGTAAATCCAGAAATCTTTGTGAGAGTAGCCTTTGTTAAGAAAAAATATTTGCAAAATGGAAACTCGGTAAAGCGTTATAAACATCTTCGCATAAGGGATAAATAAGGAGAGTTGTACAAAAAGTGACTGTTCTTTATCCCCTTTGGAGAGTATCATCTCTTGCATGCCGATATTTTTACTTAAATAAATCCCAAAAAGTATGGAAAATACAAAGTTTAAAATCAGTCCAAAAATCATATATGCGACAAAATCTTGTTCTAACATTCCAGCTATCATAGTTATCCTGTATTTGTTTTTATGACGTTATTGTATCGCAAAAGAAATTTGTTTTTCTTTAGGAGTGCACATATCACCTAAAAAGTAACAAATTTACCTTTTTTTATCAAAAATATCAC
>WFQD01000146.1 GCA_015487265.1 Sulfurimonas sp.
GTTCAGGTTGTTTCAATTAAACTCATAAAGTTTTAACTATTTAAGGGTGTATGGTGGGGTATCATTGCTTGAAGTATTCTTTTTTATAGTATTTAATTAGGCTTACACCCTACTTTGTACCCCTACTGTGAGTGTGAATATGAATTTAACTGCTTTGGAAATCAAAAGTTTTTCTTGTCCAAAAAATAAAAAACAAATTAAAAAATTTGATGGTAATGGTTTGTTTTTATTAGTTAAAAACAACGGTTCTAAATTGTGGAGAATGCGTTTTAAATTTTCGGGAAAACATCAAGAAATGGCTTTAGGAAAGTACCCCACTGTATCTCTTTCTGAGGCAAGAAAATTAGCAGAGCAAGCAAGAATATTACTGATTCAGGGAATTAATCCTTTAGATGAAAGAAGAGAACGTAAGAAGAAAAACTTGTCAACAGACAGGCTTTTTATAACTATTGCTAGAAAATGGTGGGAGCAACAGAAAAATTCATGGTCAGAAGATCATGCCGCTAGAGTAAAGCGTTGGCTTATGAATGATGCCAAAATGTTACACAAATTTCATATTGATGAAATTGATACGGGGCATGTGACAGAATTAATGCTCTCTATTGAAGCTACTGGAGCATTAAAAAAAGCTCCCGTGATATTATCCGTAATTAATAGAATTTTTGGCTATGCCCTTGCTCATAGGCTTACTCGTACAAACCCAGCACAAGGCCTTCCTTTAAGAGATATAATCAAACCCCTTCCCAAAGTCCGTTCTCATTCAGCTATTGTAAAACCAGCCGAGCTAGCGCGATTAATTCAAGATATAGATAGCACACAATCAGGTAGCTTTTGTACTGTTGAAGCATTAAAACTTATACCTAGGGTGTTTTTAAGGCCAACAGAAATAAGAAAACTCAAATGGGAGTATGTTGATTTTGAAGAAAAGCTTATACGAATACCAGCAGAAGAAATGAAGCGAGATCGTGAGCATCTTGTACCTTTAGCAAAACAGGTACTGGAACAGTTGAAATACATTCAAAAAATTACAGGCTATTCATGTTATGTTTTTCCAAGCCAAAGAAATAGTAACAAGCCAATGAGCAAAAATGTTATGAGCAATCGACTTCGTGATTTGGGGTATTCTGCTGATGTTATGACTGCACATGGCTTTAGAAGCACAGCATCAACTATTTTACATGAACAAGGTTGGAACCATGACGTAATAGAAGCTCAATTAGCTCATTTAACAGGTACTGCTACCTCAAGAGCCTATAACCGATCAATTTATTTGTCAGAACGAAAAAAAATGATGCAGGAATGGGCTGATTATTTAGATTTCCTTAAGCAAGATTGAGACTCGTTGTCTTGATAATCCAAGTATGCGAGCTATCTCGGCAGCATTTACTTTGTTTTTTTCACGCAATTGTTTGTTTTTTAGTTGTTTAATTTTATTTCGCAAAACAAAATTTTTCTTTGATAATTGAAAAGATTTTCTACCTGAATAAATAGATTGAATATAACAATAAGCTTCATGCCTTGCTAAAATAGCAACTAAAATTTCAATTTTAAATATTCTTTGAGGTATGCCATCTTCGACTAATGGAATTTCGAAGAATTTGTTAATATTGTACGCCTTTAAATAACTACTCTCTGTTGAATCCAGTCGTTCTATTATTTGTATTACAAAATCTTGCCATGTTGTAGTATTGATACTATTGATAGGTTTTAGTTTTTCAGCTGTAATAGGGTAGTATTCTACGAGTAAATGAAAGAAATTCTTGGTATTGACAGTAATATTAGTGAAGTTAATTTGTTTATTCATTAGTTTTACTGACATCAAAGTAGGATGGGGTGAAAATTCATCTAGTGCCTTATATGCCCATAAGCGAAACTGTTGTAAAGAGTATTTATTAAGAAACTCATATTCTTTATACAGTTCAGGTTTACGGGATTTAGCAGCATATAATAGTATTCTTTGTGCTTTCTTGTATTCATTTGGACTTTCTTCAGGGTGATGAGTCTCGCAGTAACCTATTGACCTTCCTTTTTCAATTTGTTTCCAACATAAGCAACAGTAGGGAAGCGGGTTTTTCTCTGGCTTTTCTATTATTAACGATTGTATGCTATTTAGTATGCAAAGAAGTCTATCAGCATAAAAATAGATATCTTGATTAGAGAAAAACGGTAAGCTGCAATCTAATCGTTTTATTGCAACTCCTATCTTTTCTGAAGGACGAGAAGACTTAACTGAAGAATCAATAAGAAAAGCTAACGAATCTTTATCATATAAGTTAGAGTTTTTGTAGTTAAGAATGTTCGGACTATATCCATACTTCTTGAGAAAATTTTTATCTAATTTTATCTCTCCTAATTCATCTAATATAGAAG
>WFQD01000147.1 GCA_015487265.1 Sulfurimonas sp.
AATCTAAACAACGGCTGGATAAAGATATTCAAAAATCCACCATAGCTACAAACTCTATAAATCATCTCAAAAGGAAGAAGAAAAATGTTGGGAATTAATCAGATAAAAGTCCGTATAGTAGGTGCTTCTGAGCTTAACTTAATGCCGTTGACCCCCCCCCCTTTTTTTTATCTTAAAATACTATTACCTACTTTTCCTAGCTACGAGTCTCACTTCATCTATTTTGCAACAATATTAAAATTTATATGCTCCACATCCTCTTCAAACTCTTCACCATACTCTTCCATTGCCTCATCATCTTCATCGTGAATCCAATTGACTGTGATTTTTTCATTTTTTGTTTCGTCTAACATATCAAAAATATCAAGTAAAATTTTTGAACTGCTACTGTTAAAGTAAATAAGCTCTATATTAAAAACAATATCGCCCTCATAGCCCTCTGCCAAGTAAGAGTTAATCCAATCTAAAATTGGGTCATAAAATTGTGTTGTATTTTCTGGGTATGATTCCCCTTTTATAAGGTGAACATGCGTTTGGGGATTAAAATCTATCTCTGGTGAGCTTTTTGTTTTTTCTATTTGTAATCTTGTCATTTGTTTTTTCCTTCATAATTAATTATATATCTGCTTCGATAGAGAAGAATGAATACTCATCATCAATTCTCTCAAAACTAAACTCTAAAGGTTTTGAGGCCTTGCGTGCCATCTCAATAAAACCTATTCCAGCCCCTTTAGACTCTTCATTTGTGTTTAATTTTCTCTTTTCTTTATAAAAGGCTTTGAGTTCCTCTTTGTCCATCGCTACGAGTTCTGTAAGATTTTCTTGCAGTACAGGAACCTTAGAGGCCTTAATTTTATTGCCGCCAATAATAAAATGTTTCCCTGCATTTTCTCCAACAACAATAATCCCCATCCCCATATCACTATCAAAATCATTGCGTTCTTGAGAATAGTTAATTACATTTTGTACCTGTTCGATAAACACTGCAAAAACCTTCATTGCAGTTGTTCGTTTGACTTCACTCTCTGCTAATTGACTCTTCAGTGTAACACCTACTCCCTCAACAATATCGTGCGAAATTGGTCCACAAAAAGTAAAAATAACACCATCTCTATCAAGAGAACTTTTGTAACTATACAGACTTTGACTTAACATGTGCTTTTTCCTCCTCATCTTTATCTTGTAATTCATCTCTTACGGCTAAAATTTCATCAAGATTATCAAAAAAGACATTAATCAGGGTTGGATCAAACTGCTTGCCACTCTGCTCTTTTAAAAAGGCAAATATTTTTTCATCGCTCCAGCCACTTTTATAGACTCGTTTACTTCCCAAAGCATCAAATACATCTGCAAGTGCTGTAATGCGACCATAAATATGAATCTCTTGCTCTTTAAGTCCTCGTGGGTAACCCGTGCCATCCCACTTCTCATGATGCTCGTGGGCAACAATGGCAGCGGCTATTAAAAGTGGTCTATCAGAATCATTAATCATCTCATACCCTAACTGGGCATGATTTTTCATAATCTCAAATTCATCGGCAGTCAATTTCCCCGGTTTATTTAAAATTGCATCAGGAATAGCTATTTTACCTATATCGTGCATAGGGGCGGCATGAAAGAGTAAATCTGTTTCGCTAGGTCCTAAACCATAGTACTTTGCAAGAATTTTTGAGTAGAGTGCCACACGACGCACATGTAAGCCTGTTTCATGACTACGAAACTCACCCATAGTTCCCATAGTAAATACCACTTCTTTTTGTGTATTTTCTATCTCTCTATTTAGTTCTTCGATTTCATCATATTTTACTCTCAGCTCCATGTAATCTTTTCGCTGTATTTTGTCACCGATTTTTAAAATCTTATAGAGTTGCTTATTTGTTTTTTTAAACTCTTTAAGTAACTCTTGCACATCCTCTTTTCGTGTATTTAAGTCTATATCACTGTTAAAGATATGCTCCATTCTGTTGATAATTATGTCACTACTGTTCGTCATATTGCTTCTCCTTTTGAAGGATTAAGTTTAAAGGCTATCAAAGTTCTGTCATCTTTAACTTCATTTCGCTGTCTATAAGCATCAAAACTATTTTCAAAGATTTTTTTCTGCTCAAAACACTCTTTTTCATGAGCATAATGTATCAGTTTTGAGAATCGTTTTTTTCCAAATAAAAAGCCTTTTTCTCCCCCTGTTTGATCCAAATAGCCATCTGTTGTAATGTAAACTTTAGTCTCTTGTGTCACTGCAATCTCATGCATAGTAAAAATGTAATCAGGATTTGATTTTTTATACCCTATAGACTCTTTATCACTTTTTATTACATTAAGAGTATCATCTTGTACGACAAAAAGCGGAGTATTGGACCCTGCATAACGAATAATATTCTCTTTTTTATTTATATACATAATGCCTCCATCAAAGCCTGCGTTTGCAAAACTCTCTTTTTCATCTTGGCGTAGTAAAATACGCATATTTTTATTAAAATACTGCATAATAATAGCAGGGTTGATGTCAAAATCACTTTTTATCAGTTTTGCAACAATCTCTTTGGCAATTGCTTTGACAATCATTGTCACAAATGCACCTGGTACCCCATGCCCTGTACAATCAATCACCATTAAAAGAGCTTCATCTTTATGGCGGAGTGTCTCAAAAAGGTAAATATCTCCACCAACCGTATCTTTTGGTTCCCAAATGCTAAAACTATCATCAAAAAAGTCATCCATTGCATGCGCTTTTGGTAAGAGTGCTTTTTGAATGTTTGCTGAGTACTCTATGGAATCGCGTGTTTGTTTATGGATCTGCTCTATTTTTTGATTTTGAGTGTTGATAGTTGAGAGCATATAGGCAAAACCTGCATAGAGTTCCTTAAACTCGTCCCCACTGTCAATATCTATAGTAACATCATACTTATTATGCAGGGAAACATCATCCATAATAGAAAGCAGCTTATAAATAGGTGTTGTAAATATATGATGCAGTTTAAAAGAGAGGAGAATAATAATGAGAATAATAGCAACTCCAGAGAGTAAAAGTCGTATAAGCTGGCTTACAATGGCTTCTTCTATCTCTTTTGTGTCAGAATCAATCTTAAGGTAGCCTATAACTTCCTCATTGACCTTTACAGGAACCACAACACATATCTGATTCCAATCGACACTCGTATATAGTTCTGAATGTAACTTTTTCAAAGGAGTCTTCAGTAGTCGTTCTTTTTGCTCTAAGGTGATTTTTTCGTTAAAATACGATGCAAAGATTTTATTGTCTGCTGTATAGAGTATACCTTCTTCTATGCTGGGATTAATCCGTAAGGGTGCTAAGATTTTCGCTGCACTCTCATCATCGTCAAACATCAGCGATGCTTGCACATTCTCCCCTGTCACTTGTGCCATCTGTGCTAAGTTATGCAAAGATTGCTCACGCTGGTTGTTCACAATGTAATATGCTGAAGTAAACGAGAGCACTGTGAGTGCAATAATAGCACTCAGACTCAGCATTAAAATAAGTTTTGTACGAATTGTTAAGTTTTTAAAATTCATAAATAGCCCTTACATAATAGTAAGCTCCGCTATATCCTATAGGAGAGTATTGTGAGTAAGGGACAATTGAGCCTGTAGTACCCGAGCCTACATCTGGCCACTTACTCGGATAAGAGTTAAAAATGTTAGTACCGCCAATCGCACATGTCAGCTTTTTACTTACCGCATAACTGATATCCAAATCACTACTCCATTGGGCTTTAAACTCATACACTTGATTATTGTAAACATCTTTAAAAGCACCATATCGATTGACATTGAATGCGACATTCACTGGATGCAAATCGTAATTGAAGAGGAGTTTTAAGTTATCTTTTGGTTGTCCATTTTCTATACGATTTTTTTCTGTCACAGATGTTGAGAGACCACTTGCTGTATCATTAAAACTTAACACTTGCGTTTTTGCATACGCATAAGCACCATTAAAACTCAAATTTGCTCCACTCTCTAAGCTATGCACATAGTTTACTCGTACATCAATACCCTGCGTTTTCGTATTGACTGCGTTTGTGAGGTATCTTACTTTTCCTGTGCCTTGAGGAATGTCGGTTGAGAGCATAATTCTATCTTTTATTTTTGTATAAAAATAGTCACTACTGAGCGATATATTCTCTGTTGGCTTATACACAAGACCTGTTGTAAAATGGTCTGAGAGTTCTGGTTTTAAATCTTTTGCTCCTAAAGCAATGGCGATAGGATCAGAAGGAGAAAGTGTTTTTGTCGAGGTAACATTCCCTGCACTATCGACTGTGGTTGCACTTGCAGTAAAATGAGACTGGGAAAGTGTCGGTGCTTTAAAGCCTGTACTCCCTGAAGCTCGCAACATCAAGGATGGTTGGAGTTGGTAAGAGAGAGCAAGTTTATAGTTTGTCGTAGAGCCAAAATCAGAATAATCTTCAAAACGCACAGCCCCATCAAAAAGGAGTTTTTCTGTAAAATTATAATTCAAATCCAAATAAAGAGAGTAGTTGTTTCTCGAAGCATCCACCTCATTTTCAGGACGAAATCCAGGAAAACCTTGAGAACCTGCTGTTTTGTTAGAATCTTGCGCATACGAAGCTCTATCACCTGCAACTATTTTATAATTTTCATACTTATACTCTACACCTAAGGCAATTTTTATTTCATTTATCTGCGTTTTATAGTCCAAGTTTGTCACAGATTGTAAGTTACTTAAAGCCCCGGCATCAAAACTCGTTGGCGAAGCAGTCCCCATAGAATAGTTCATAGAGTTGTTTACATAGTAATGAAAATCATTGCTCCCTATGGTTTGACTCAAATCCCATGAACTCCCATCATTGAGGGTTTGTGTGACACCTCCTGTCAATGAGTAATCGAGCATTTTTGTTTGAATGATTGGTAAGAAACCATTTGGATACAAACTACTGTTAGCATCTTTTGGCGTTCGAAAATAAGCATTATTTTTGCTATCTTGGTAGTTTGTCAAAATAGCTGTATAAAAAGTAATATCATTATCAAAATAGGCTTTGGAGTTTACAAGAAAACGGTAGTTTGTAGCTTCTGGTTGCCCAAGTGGGGTTGTTTTTGTTGTTCCTGCGACTCCTGTGGTGTACTGATCACGCGAATCTATGCCCGCTCTATCGGTTTTGTTTTGCGTTTGCACATCTGCTGTTACGTTTACATAACCATCATACTCTAAAGGAATGCTGGCAAAAAGGTCAGCTTGCACACTCTCGCCACCCCCATCTAAGTTTGCCCCGATTTTTGAAGAAACAGTGTTTGCATACTCACCATTTTTTAAAATAATGTTAATAACTCCCGCAATAGCATCCGAGCCATACTGTGCTGCTGCCCCATCACGAAGTATCTCAATATGGTCTATAGAAGCCACGGCAATCGTGTTGAGATTGACACCACTTGTTCCTCGACCAATGGTGTCATTGACATGTAACAATGCACTGCTATGGAGTCTTTTTCCATTAATCAACACTAAAACTTGATCAGGGTTCAGCCCTCGTAAAGTGGAAGCAGGCACATGGTCTGAACCATCTTTTATGGCAGGTGTTGGGGAATTAAACCCTGGAATATAGTAAGACAAAATTTGTGTCAGTTTTTTTTGTCCACTCATCTTAATTTGTGCTTGCGTAATGACATCAATGGGTACAATAGAGTTTAAAAAGTCTCGTGAACCACTACGAGACCCCACTTCTGCTTTTGCTTCGCTCTCCATGCCCATTAAATCTTCTAAACTACTTTGCGATAAATCTTCAGCATACAGTGCTGTCAATGTAAAAGAAATTGCGAGAAAACTCAAAGAGATATTTTTCATTATTGTTCACCTTTAACAAGAGTAGCGATAGAGAGCAAAGAAGCACTCATTTTCAAATTTGATTTTTTAGCTGCTTGGAGATTGATTTTGAAACGAATTTTTTGTGAGAGAAAATAGAGTTGCATAACACCGCCTCTTGAGGCAAATCCACTCTGCGAACTCACAGAAAAAAGTGAGTTTTGCACAGCATACTCTATAAGTTGTTGCTGTTGTTCTTGAGAAATTTTTCCAATATAGAGTAAATTTGGTCTTTGGATAGCGTCTATTTGTGTGACAGCCTTTACAAAAACATTTTTATGGTTAATTTGTTTATTGGCATATTTTTTCTGCATCAACTTTGCAAAAGGTTTATCTTTATATACTACAATAAGAAAGTTTTCATTTTCAGCTGGTTTTTTATATTTGACAAAGTGGGTTACTTTCCCAAGTACAGCAACCTCTATCTCACTTTCAGAGCTTGCAGCACTCAGGATAAGGGGAAAAATAACCAAAAATAGAATAAAAAAATTCTTCAAAAATCCCTCCATATCCAAAATCACTATGAAACATTATATCATTTTTCTTGATTAAAAGAACTTTAAAACATGCACATTGACTAAATTTCATTATTTATATATAATCCTTCGCAGAATGAAACAATCACTTCCAAATCCAAACAAATATATCGGTGTTATGAGCGGAACAAGTTTAGATGGCATTGACCTTGCATTATGCCACATAGACCATGCTACTTGTTCACTTATACAGGCAAAAGAGTACCCCTTCCCCACCCCCCTTAAAGAGGAAATTTTACACAGTATTCATACAAAACAAAGTATACAAAAATTTGGCGAATTAGATACAAAACTTGGGCTTTTGTATGCAGAAGTCATTGTAAAATTTTTGCAAGAGTTCCAACTACAAAGCAAGCATATCACAGCTATCGGCTTGCACGGACAAACACTTTGGCATGAACCAAACACTCCCTTTGCTTTTTCCATGCAACTTGGAGACCCCAATGTTGTTGTAGCCAAAACAAACATCAAAACCATCACAGATTTTCGCCGTATGGACATCGCCAATGGTGGGCAGGGGGCACCTTTTGCTCCTGCCTTTCATCAGTTTCTTTTTCAAGATTTAGGTAAAAATGTCGCTGTTGTAAACATTGGAGGCATGGCAAACATTACCCTCTTAAATGAACAACTTCAAGGTTGGGACAGTGGCTGTGGTAATGTACTCTTAGATAGCTGGATGATGCAAACACAAGGCAAAACCTACGATAAAGAAGGCAATTTTGCCAAAAGTGGCACACTCCATGAGCCTCTTTTACACAAGTTCCTTGAAGATACTTATTTTTCACAAACACCCCCAAAAAGTACCGGTAGAGAGTACTTTAACGATGCTTGGCTAGAAAAGCACCTCCACTCTTTTGCAAATATAAGCGGTGCAGATATACAAAGAACACTCCTTGAACTCACAGCACAAAGCATAGCCAATGACCTCAATAAAACACCCGCCAAACAATGCATCCTCTGTGGAGGAGGTGCAAAAAACAGCTTTTTACTCCAACGCCTCCAAACTCTCACAAACGCAGAAGTTATCATCAGTGACACACTTGGAATCAGTGGCGATTTTTTAGAAGCAATGGCATTTGCTTGGTTTGCCTATAAACGCATACACAATGAAGCGGTTGATTTATGCAGTGTCACAGGAGCAAAAAAAGCTTCACTTCTAGGAGGAATATATGGATAAATTACAACAATGGATAGCAACAACTCCTTACAAGGAGTACACACTTACAGTTGCAAGTGCCGATGCGAGTTTTCGCAAATATTATCGACTCACCAAAGAAGAGCATAGTGTCATTGTGATGGATAGTTCCCTCGAACTTGACTCCCTTACACCCTTTTTAGATGTCACACAAAGACTCTTAAACGCAGGAGTACAAGCACCGCAAATCTTAGTAAAAGAGCTATCGCTTGGCTATCTTATTTTAGAAGATTTTGGCAATACCCAGCTCCTTGATGTTTTAAACGAAAAAAACTTTGAAGCACTCTATCTTTTAGCCATAGATACCATCATTGCCATGCAAAAAACCAATGTTGCAGGATTGCCCCTCTATGACAAAACATTTCTTCACACAGAGATGGATTTAATGCAAGAGTGGTACTTAGAAAAGAATCTCAAACTTTCACTCTCTCAAAGTCAAAAAACTCTCATTGCAAGCACCTTAAATACCATTAGCAATGTTGTTTTAGCACAAGAACAAAACCTTTTTGTGCATCGTGATTTTCACTCACGAAACATTATGCTCACAAACAAACAAACACTTGGTGTTATAGATTATCAAGATGCCATGAGTGGGGCTATAACTTATGATTTGGTCTCACTTTTAAAAGATTGTTATATTGCATTTGATAGAGAGAAAATAGAAAAACTTGCCCTTGCCTTTCGTGATAAAAAAAAGCTCGACATCAACGATGCCCTCTTCTTAAAATATTTTGATTTTATGGGGCTACAACGTCACATCAAAGTCCTTGGTATCTTCTCAAGGCTTTGGCTTCGTGATGGCAAAGAGGGATACCTTAAAGATATTCCGCTCACCCTTGCCTACACCATTCAAACAGCACTTTGCTATGAGGAAACTAAAGATTTTGCTCATTTTTTACAAGAAGTCACTCAATGAAAGCGATGATTCTTGCCGCCGGTCGAGGAGAGCGCATGCGACCCCTTACCGACACCCTTCCAAAACCACTTTTAAAAGTACATGGCAAACCGCTCATCGTCTGGCATATTGAAAACTTAGCCAAAAATGGTTTTCAGACAATCGTCATCAACATTGCCCATTTAGGGGAAAAGATTCCTGCTTTACTCGGCGATGGTGCCAAATGGGGTGTGCAAATTCTTTACTCTGATGAGAGACAAAGTGGTGCCTTAGAGAGTGCGGGAGGCATTAAAAAAGCTTTAGCACTTTTAGGTGAGGAAACATTTTTAGTTGTCAATGGGGATGTCTTTTGTGATTATGCATTTGATTCTAGCTTCAAACTCCAAGACAAACTTGCACACCTTATCTTAGTACCTAACCCAGAACATAATAAACAAGGCGACTTTTCACTTGAACAAAACAGGGTCACTAATGATAAAAAATACACATTTTCCGGTATTGGCTACTATTCGCCAAAACTTTTTGCAGATGTTTTGTTACAAAAAAGCCCACTCGCTCCCCTTTTAAGAGAAGCCGTGGCAAAAAACCAAGTGAGTGGGGAAGTGTTTAAGAAGATGTGGCATGATATAGGCACTCCAAAACGATTAGAAGCGATAAATGAACTTTACAAAAACCCTCCTCATTCTCCTGAGTCTTAGCACACTTGCATCAGCCAAATACACCAACTGTGATTTTAAAAACAAAGATTATACGGACATATGTAAAAAAGTTGTTGCACAGGGAGTCAGTTATAAATATGCAAACCAATTTTTACTCTCTTACACAAAAACACAACTATTTGATGAAATAAGCTGGAAATATCTCCAACCCAAACACATAAGCTACCATCGAGAGAAAGAGAAAAAAGCGAACAATGTTTTAGTGAAGTATGTTCCAAAAATTGTAAAAAATCTCAAAAAATACAAAAAAGTCTATGACAAAGCCGAAAAAAAGTATGGAGTCAATCGCGAGATTATTGCTGCCATTTTAATGAAAGAGACAAAACTTGGCAAAATCCACCCCACACATGATGCCTTTGTCGTCTTTAACACCATCGTTGTGCGAACACATGCCAAAACTTCGCGTCAAAAATGGCTCTTAAATCTTGGAAAAACGAATATGGCAGCCATCATTACACACTGCTACCATGCCAAACGCAGCCCTGCACAATGTAATCTTCCAAGTTCTTATGCAGGAGCAGTCGGTATCCCTCAATTTATGCCCAATAGTTTTGTCTATGCGGACTCCTACACAAACAAAACACCCGATTTAACAAAGATGGAAGATGCCATCCTCTCTGCGGCAAAATTTCTCCATGAAAAAGCAGATTTTCATACCCTCATAGAGTGGAACAAAATGCCCAATATTGCCAAAGTAGAAGCCCAGTGGTACGAGTATGCCTACAAACACAAAAATGCCTCTTTTGTCTATGAAAAAAGTAAAACAGGCAAAAAGTACAGCTGTTTTACAAAAGGGAAAAAAGAGCTTACTTACATGAAAAAATATACAAAAAAAATCATGCGATACAACAACTCCTCTAATTATGCAGTTGGTGTGATGCGTCTAGGCTTTGATGCACATCAAATGATGCGACAATAAGGCATTTTTTAGATATAAAATACTATAATAGTTTAACATTACAGAAGGGTTCTTGCATGGAAATTTTACGACTTGCAAAAGCAAGTGAATTTTATAATATATCGACAAAAAACCTCACACAAATACTACAAACAAAACTCATTCCTCATATAAAAAAAGTGTCGCCTTCACAGCGTTCAAGTTACTACATAGCTACTGATTTTGTAGAATATACGAAATCAGTTTTAGGGGTGAAAAATATAGAAAATATAGAGGGCAGCTTAGAAGATTTTCACAACAAAAATGGCACAAAAATCATTACCATCTCTAACCTTAAAGGTGGTGTTGGAAAAACTTCTGTGGCTTCAAATTTTGCTTACACATTAGCCCTGCTCAACAAACGAGTCCTTCTTGTCGATATGGACTCACAAGCCAATACTTCACGTTATTTTGCAAACCGTTACTTTACAGGAGAGAGTATCAAAAATATTTTTGATACTTTAATGCGCAAAGAAAAGATAGACAATGCCTTTGTCCGCCAATATATTCACACTCTTGATTTTGAAAATGCCTCCTTAGACCTTTTACCGAGTGAACTCGCCCTTGGTCGTGTTGTGGAGTTTAGCCGTGCCGTTTTCACCATGCCACACAAAAAACTAAGTGATATTTTAAAACATGTCAAAGATGATTATGATTTCATTATCATTGATACCCCACCCTCTACAGGACTCTCTTTGCATATGGCAATCTATGCAAGTGATATGATGAGCATTGTTACCGATGCAGAAGATTTCTCCGTCAATGGACTCAAAGAACTTGCTTCAGAAATAGAGGAGATAGAAGAGGAGACAGATAGAGCGATTCATGTTGATTCTATTTTTATCAATAAAGTAAAAAACTCGAAGATTCATGAAGTCTATATAGAAGCCATTGCCAAATTAGCCATCGAGCAAAATATAAAAAATGTTTTCACCATTGCCGACAGTACACGCATCAAAGAGGCACAAAACCTCCATCTTCCGATGTTAGAGTACAAAAGTGAGTTAGATAAAAATCTTGTAATGAGCAGCAGTATCATCGAATATGCACTCGAAAAAGCGATAGAAGGATAAACAGATGGCAAAATTAAACCTCAATCAATTTAAAGAAAATGCAAACAAAATCATCCAAGAAAAAGCAACACAAGGACTCTTTGCAGAGTCTCAAAACAGACTCATTACCTTAGAGTTAGAGATGCTTCAAGCCAATCCTTTTCCCATCAGACTCAACAACAGCTCTTTTGACACCCTTTGTGAATCAATTGAAAAGTTTGGACAACTCGAACCCATTATTATTTGTAAAGTACAAAACAGTTACCAAATACTTGATGGACATGCCAGAAAAAATGCACTTGAGCAAATAGGAGCCGAGAGTGCTTTATGTATGGAAATCAATATCAGTCAAAATGAGGCGGTGTACTACCCATTTTTACTCAATGATGGCAAAGGGCTTGATACCTTTGAAAAAGCCTATTATCTTGAGAGACTTCGTGCAAGTGGAAAAACTCTCAAAGAGATTGAAAAAAATCTCCCTATGCATACAGATGCCTTTCCTTCATATAATTTTGAGTACAATCTCTTTGATGTCCTGCAAAACAATACAGCTATTACCTATAATAATCTCCTTGAAATCAGCAACATAGAAGATGAAACTCTCCGAGATGAAACACTAGAACATATTGTTCAAAAACTGATAAACCAAAGAGAAATAAGCCATTATCTTTTAAAAGTCAAAGAAACACTCCTTGGTTCTAAATTTGTGCTTAAAAATGATGGTGTCAAAATTAAAAAAAGTGCACACAAAATCAGTATGGATTTTGACGAAAGAAACCTTAGTGAAGATGATAGAAAAAAAATCTATGCTTTTATGACCTCTTTCTAAACGAAAGGGCTTCTAAGATATGCTGTTTTTGTATATACTGCGATTGCTCTAAATCGGCAATACTCCGTGCTACTTTTTGTACCTTTTTTATACTACGAAACGAGAGTGCAAAACGGTAGGTCGCCTGCTCTAAAGTTTGTTTAGCTTCTTCGCTTAAAAGACAATAAACTTCTATCTCTTTATCACTCAGCTTTGCGTTAAAAACATTTTGCCCACGTTGTTTCATAAAAATATGTGCTTCTACAACTTTTTTGTGCATCTGCTTTGAACTCAGCGATGCTGTGTCAGAAGGCGACACATTTTGCATCACAACATTAATGTCTATTCTATCTAAGAATGGATCAGAGAGTCGATTTTTATAACGATTTATTTCTACATCACTACAGCGACACTCTTTTTGTGTGTGAAGCAAATTACCACATGGACATGGATTCATCGCTCCTATAAACAAAAAATCCGCAGGATATTCAACCTTTGTATTGACTCGCGAAATACGAATTTTATTATCTTGCATGGGTTCTCGCAAAGATTCTAAAACTGTTTTTGAAAAGTGTGGTAATTCATCGAAAAACAGTATCCCCTTGTGTGCAAGACCAACTTCCCCAATTTTTGCCTTAAAACTTCCCCCACCAAATACTGAAGCATTGGTAGCACTACAATGCACTGAGCGAAAACCCCGTCTCGGTGCAAAGAGTGGTTCCTTGTCATCTAAAACATCCAATTTCGCACTCTCTAAGATTTCACTCATAGTCATGGGAGGTAAAATGTAGCGCATTCTTGTAGCAATCATACTCTTACCACACCCAGGGCTCCCTTCAAAAAGTATGTTATGAAAACCACTCGCTGCAATAAGAGCTGCTCGTTTTGCAACAGCCTGTCCTTTGACATCACTAAAATCTTCAGGGTACTCTTTCATATAGAAATATTTTTCATTTTTTAGCTCATAAAAAGGGTACTCACTTGCTTTTTGCAGACTATTTGGATGCTGTGAGTCTTGATTTTTGAGTAAAAAGAGGGCTTCTTTTAAACTTTTCACACCATAAAATGCGATATCTGGTATATTGGACAACTTCTCTAAAGCATCAAAAGGAACAATAGCTTTTTGTATCAACTTTTGATTGGCAAGTGATAAAATAAGTGGATACAAATAAATATTCTCTTTAACACTTCCATCTAAACCCAACTCACCAAACACAAACCAATCATCTAACGCAGCATCACAACTATTGAGTAAAATCAAAAGTGCTATACTCAGATCAAAATGACTGCCTGTTTTGTTAGGAATATCACTTGGTGATAAAGAGATAGAGATACGTTTGGGAGGGAATTTAAACTCATTGGTCAGGAGAGCTGATTTGACTCGCTCTTTCAAATCACTTGACATACTACTTGAGAGACTTCCAACCACACTAAAGGAGGGTAAACCTTTTGTAAGGGTTGCTTCAACATCGATGACTTTTGCATCGATACCGACATATGTCGCACATAAAAGTTTCTTCATACCATCCACCTCACTTAAGTTTGTGGTATGCTACTATAAAAAGAGAAAAAGTCTCAAAAATATGACAAATTGAAATATTTTAACTCTTTTTACGCTCTTTTAACATTTTTTTATACTCTTTTTCAAACTTCTTGCGTTTGGCATAAGAGAGTTTATCTATGAAAAGTATCCCCTCAAGGTGATCCATTTCGTGTTGGATTGCGATTGCTAAGAGCCCTTCTGCATCTAATTGCATTGTATTACCGTCTCTATCTTGATAATTGATACTGATTTTCTCGTAGCGTTTAATATCTTCATAAAATTTCGGTACACTCAAGCAGCCTTCTTGGTAGAGACTCTCGCCACTTTTATCGGTAATAATAGGGTTTATAATCTCTAAAAGATTTTCAGGGGGCTGTTCTCCATCTTCATCTGGAATATTCAAAATAAGTGCACGAATGGCATAACCTACTTGAATCGCAGCCAGTCCAATGCCATTAGTATTTATCATCATAGGGTTCATTGCATCTAGGAGGTCGTGCAAATCCTTATCAAACGCAGTCACTTCTTTAGAGACTTGGCGTAATCGTTTATCTGGATACTCTACTATAGTTAATTTCATTTATACTCTCAAAGAGACCGCATAATCACATGTTTCATCTTTATACGACTCTTCAACCCCTTTTAATGCACTTACAATCATCTCCTCTACAGAGTAGATTGCATCTATATTTGTTACACCTATAGCAATTTTCAATTTTATCTCTTTATCGGCTAAAAAGAAGTTAGAATTCGCAACCAACTCACACAATCTATGACTCGCTTTTTTTGCGCTTTCTATATCTGTGTGTTTTAAAAGCATTGCAAACATTCCATTCCCATAATGTGCAACAACATCACTTCTTCTAGATGTTTTCAGGACTAAACGTGCTAATGTTTTTGTCATCAAAATAATCGCTTTTTCATTTGCGACCTCTTTTCTCAGTACTTTAGAGAGTTCTAAAAAAATTAAAGAGCTCTGATGCTGAAATTCACCAACCTGTTTGGACTCTTTTTCAATACGCGAAAGCAGATAGCGTTTATTGTAAATACCAAATTGATTATCAAAAATTGTTTCATTCTCTACATTTTTAATAATAGCAGCGGTTTCATCATACATCATTTTCATCTGTGTTGTTTGTGCTTTTAAAATATTTTCAAGTTTTGCAACATCTTCGCCTAAGAGATTTAAAATGTTTCTTGCTTGTGATATATCTTCTTTATTGTTGAGTTCTGCTTTGCGTTTTTCAAGAATTTTTGTCATCAAAGACATATTTTTATAGAGTGTTGCAACAGAAGCGAGGATAGTTTTTACATGAGCAAAACCTTTTTTGATACTTTTTTCAAGTGCCATCGTTGTTTCATCATCATTACTATCTTCTAATTCCAAAATAGATATAACATCTTTTTTAAAATTTTCATTTTTCTCTTCTAAAAGTCTATCGAAATAAAGAGAAAAATTATTGGGAGTTGGCGGTAAATTATCTGCTATAAGGGCATTGAGTACTTCTTGAGAGTAAAGTTCAAGTTCACTTGCAGGTGCGCTCTGTGCAGCTCTCTTTTTTTCAGATGCTTTCTTCTGCGTTTTTTGTGTTGCCCCAATGTCATTACGAACTTTACTCTTAATTGTACCTGCCATGCTCTCGTCCTTACTCTTTATCGTTCTTTACTAAAACCTCATCAATCATACCATAGGCTTTTGATTCTGCAGCACTCATAAAGTTGTCACGATCTGTATCTCTTTCAATGACTTTCATTGTTTGCCCTGTGTTTTTTGCTAAGATGCCATTGAGCTCTTTTTTCATACGAAGAATCTCTTCTGCTTGAATCTGAATATCACTTGCTTGCCCTTGTGCTCCCCCCAAAGGTTGATGAATCATAATACGTGCATGTGGCAGTGCATAGCGTTTGCCTTTTTCACCTGAAGAGAGTAAAAAAGCACCCATAGAAGCGGCCTGTCCTATACAGATAGTCGCTACATCTGGGCGGATATAGTTCATTGTATCAAAAATAGCCATTCCTGCAGTCACAACTCCACCCGGAGAGTTAATATAAAAATAAATATCTTTTTCAGGGTCCTCTGCTTCAAGAAATAAAAACTGTGCCACAATAGTCGAAGCAACTTGGTCATTGACTTCACCACTGAGCATCACAATTCTATCTTTAAGTAAACGAGAGTAGATATCGTAAGAACGCTCACCACGCCCTGTTTTTTCAACTACATAAGGAATATAACTCATAATCTATGCTTCTATTTTTGCATTTAAAAGACCAGAAAGTACTCTGTCTTCTACCATTGACATTTGAATAGCAGGAATATAGCCAGCTTCTTTATACTGCTCATATGCTTTTTGTGGGTCTTGACCTGTTTGCATTGCTTCATAGTAAATAGTTTGCATCACTTCTTGCTCTTCTATTTTCACACCTTTTTCTTGTGCTAAAGCATCAACAATAAATGTAGCGCGTACACTCTCACTTGCTTCTTCACGGAAACTCTCACGAAGCTCAGTCAATTTATCAGCATTATCACGAAGTTCTTGAATCTCCTCTTCGCTCATACTGCCTGCTTTTTTATTGACAGCCATATCAATCTCTTGATCAACAACAAACGCAGGTAAATCAAAACTGATTTCGCTCACAAGCTTGCTTAAAAGTGCTGGTTTTAACTCGTCATTATACAGTTTTGCAAGTGCTTCACTCTCCATTTGCAATCGTACTTGTTCTTCAAGTTTTGCAAGGTCAGCATCTTCATCACCTGGAAGTAATTTTTTTGCAAGTTCATCGTTGATTTCAACATCGTCTTTGACTTGTATTTGATTTACTTTTACTTTAAACTCTGCATCTTTTCCTGCTAAGTGTGCTGCACTATATGCTTCTGGAAAAGTTACTTTAATCGTTACTTCTTCATCACGTTTGACACCGATGAGTTGATCTTCAAAGCCTGGAATAAACTGCCCTGAACCGATCTCAAGTGCAAAACCTTCTGCCTTACCACCTTCAAAAGCTTCGCCATCTACAAAACCTTCAAAATCAATCACAGCAGTATCACCTTTTTTCATCATACGGTTGCGTTTAATATCAACTAAAGGAGCTTGTTGCTCAGCAATTTCTTGAATACGAGCATCAACATCCTCTTTACTGATTTCTGGTTTTGTAAAATCAGGAACAAGTGCATCTACACCACTTAAATCAATCTCTGGACGCATTGCTACTTTTACAGTTACATCAATTTTATCATCACTTTTGTCAAATTGAGAAATATTTGGCTCACCAATAAGAGACTCATTTGCAATGTTTAACTCTTCTAAACCTTTTGCTAAAACTTCACGAAGTGCTTCAGCTTCTGCATCTTCAACAAGTTTTTGACCATACTGTTTTTTTATAATGGCAACAGGTACTTTCCCTTTACGAAAACCTTGTACATTTGCAGTTTTTGCAAGTTGTTTTGCTATCTTTTCTACATTTGCGTTTACTTCTTCTGTCGTTATCGTTGCTTTAATTTCAGCATTTGCACCGTCAATTTTGTTTGATGTAATTTCCATCTATATCCTTTTATAAGTGATACCACTATTATTTTGGGCAATAATACCAAAAAAGTGCTTAATTTTTGCAAGAATTGGGTTTAAAATTGAGTAAAAGGAGCCATAAAACAGCTATATCTATCATCACATCTGCAAAATTAAATACAGCAAAATCAAAGCCGCAGTGCCAATAGACCATATCGACAACACCCTCACGAATAAAACGGTCATAAATATTTGAAAAAGCACCACCTAAAAGTAAGCCTGCAGGAAAAGCATAACATATTTTTCGCAAGTAAAAAACATAAGCAAGGACACCGCCCACAAGAAGCAGTTGTATATATTTCAGATACTCTGCTAAAAAAGCAAACATTGAAAATGCAACACCCTTGTTGTAAACAAGAATCAAATCGATACACTCAGTATAGTAACGAAACCCTTCAACAAAAAGTGTTTTTATATTTTGATCGACAATAAACACCCCTGCCAAAGCAAAAAGCAATATGGCAGAGAAACGCAGGTTATGATTAATCATCAAGTGCTTTTTTGAGAAATTTTTGTAACTCTTCCATCGCAAGATTCATTTTAATGGCATCTTTTGCTTCAAGTAAGATACGGAGTTTGTTTTCTGTTCCAGAGTAGCGAATAAGATGACGAATATTATCTGCATCTAATTTTTTCAAAATTGCATCTAAGCCCTCTATCGACTCTAAAGGTTTTTTCGTTTGTACTTTTAAATTCACAAGTTTTTGTGGGTATAAATCAAACGGGCGCAGTACTTCTGAAGCTGGTTTATTTGATTCTAAAACAAGTGCAAAAACTTGCAAGGCACTCATAAGTCCATCCCCTGTTTTTGCATAATCATGCAAAATAATATGCCCACTCTGCTCCCCACCAAAGTTAATTTTTTTCTTTTTCATCACATCAAGCACATTTTTATCGCCAACATTGGAACGATGAAGTGTGAGTTTATTGGCTGAGAGATAATCGTCTAATCCCTGATTACTCATAACCGTTGCAACCATCCCTTTGCCTTTAAGTGTGCCTTTTTTATTGAGAGCAACAGCCAAAGCACCTAAAATTTGATCGCCATCCACAACCTGCCCTTTTTCATCAACAACAATCAGTCTATCGGCATCACCATCCAGTGCAATTCCTATATCTGCACGGTATTTCAACACACTGCCCTCTAAATCTTTTGTATGTAAAGCCCCGCAATCTTCATTAATGTTATAACCATTGGGTTTGTTGTTGATAACAATCAAATCAGCACCTAACTCTTCAAGCACAGTAGGTCCAACCTTATGCCCTGCACCATGTGCAGTATCTAAAACAATACGCATCCCTTGGAGTGTGAGATTAAGTGGGAATGAATTTTTTAAATTGACAATATAGCGTCCAATCACATCTTCAATACGTTTAGATCTTCCAATCTCTTTAAATGTCTCCTGTGTGAAACGGATTGTACTCTCATCAAAATATATTTTCTCAATTTCAAGTTCCACATCTTCATTAAGTTTATCTCCATGAGCATCAAAAAACTTAATCCCATTATCTTCAAAAGAGTTATGCGATGCACTAATCATAATCCCTGCATCACAACGCATATTTTCAGTAATAAACGCAATAGCAGGAGTTGGCATAGGACCAATTTGCACAACATCATACCCCACTGCTGTAAGTCCACTTACAATTGCATTCTCAATCATATAACCACTAATACGAGTATCTTTCCCCACTAAAATTTTCTTCGTTTTAGAGTGTTTTTTAAAGTAAATTCCTGCTGCCATTGCAACTCGCATTGCAAGTTCTGCTGTTAAAAAAGTTCCCGCTTGACCACGTACCCCGTCTGTACCAAATAGTTGTGCCATTTTGCATCCCCAATAGTTAAATTAGCATATCTTAGCACTCTTTAACTTAATTTTAATTATTTTTAAGCTATTATTTCGCACTTAAATTCCAAAAAGGACTCATTATATGGCAAATCACAAGTCATCGATTAAGAGAATTCGTCAAACAATCGTTCGTACAGAGCGTAATCGTTTTTACAGAACTCGTCTTAAAAATATCGTTAAAGATGTAACTTCTGCAGTAGAAGCAGGAAATAAAGAAGAAGCTACTGCAGCATTTAAAGTTGCAAACCAACAAATTCACAAATTTGTAAGTAAAGGTATTTTGAAAAAAGCTACTGCAGCTAGAAAAGTTAGTCGTCTACATAAATCTGTAAACGCAATATAATCAGAGCATACTATTATGCTAGCAGATAAACTAACACCGTTTATCACCCGCTACAATGAACTTAGCGAACTGCTAAGTTCGCCTGACATCACTTCTGACATTAAAAGGATGACAGAACTCTCCAAAGAACAATCAAATCTTTTACCAATTGTTGAAAAAGCAAAAGAGTATCAAGCACTCATACAAGATATTGCTGATACAAAAGAGATGCTCAGTGATGATGAAATGGGTGAAATGGCAAAAGAGGAACTCAAAGAGTTAGAACCGCAAAAACCATTAATCGAAGAAGAGATTAAACTGCTCCTCCTTCCAAAAGACCCGAATGATGATAGAAATATCATTGTAGAACTCCGTGCTGGAGCAGGTGGAGATGAAGCGGCTATCTTTGTAGGTGATCTTTTTGATGCCTATACTCGCTATGCAGACCTTCGAGGCTGGAAAATTGAACTTATCTCTACTTCTCCTTCTGAAGCAGGTGGATATAAAGAGGTCACTGCACTCATTAAAGGTGAGCAAGTTTATAGTCGATTAAAATACGAGGGCGGTACCCATAGAGTACAGCGTGTTCCAAGCACAGAGTCACAGGGGCGGGTACATACCTCTGCAATTACAGTGGCTGTTATGGCTGAAGTCGATGATGTTGAAATAGAGATTAATGAAAATGACCTCAAAATCGATGTAATGCGATCTTCTGGATGTGGTGGACAATCGGTCAATACGACAGACTCCGCTGTTAGAATTACACACCTCCCATCAGGGCTTGTTGTAACGAACCAAGATCAAAAATCGCAACACAAAAACAAAGAAAAAGCGATGAAAGTTCTCAAAGCACGACTCTATGATTTAGAGATGCAAGAGCAACAATCAGAAAACGCAGCAGAACGTGCTGCACAAGTAGGTACTGGCGATAGAAGCGGACGCATTAGAACCTACAACTACCCACAAAACCGTATGAGTGATCATAGAATAAACCTTACACTCTATCGTTTAAATGAAATTATGAGTGGCGGGCTTTTAGATGAAGTGATTGAACCGCTTATCGCAGACAATCAAGCAAAAATAGTAGAAGCAGCTGGGCTCTAAGCCTCAGCTTCCCACTCTGTATTAAAGGTATTTACCACTTCACCCATAAAGGTAATCGTTCTCTCATTCACTCCTAAGTAGAGTGTCTCACCACTTGTTGGATAGACTTCTATATGTTCATCTACTTTTTTCTCTTGTAATGCCCTATAAAAACAGGCCGCCATCCCTGTACCACAAGCAAGTGTTTCATCTTCAACACCACGTTCATACGTTCGCACCCGTAAATTTCCACCTACTAACGCCATGTTATTCACGTTAGCGTTATACTTATAACGCAACTCTCGTGCTTCTTCTATACTAAATTCTTCAATGTTATCGCTAAAACGCACAAGATGCGGAACACCGGTATTAATAAGCCACCAAGACTTTCCATTATGTTCAATGGTTGTATCGAGGATTTCTGGAGGGGTTAGTTCACTCAGTACCATCGCTTTTTTTCTGTTTTCTTCTTTCACGGTTGCATGAATAAGACCTGCACCTGTTAAAAACCGCATCTCTTTTGGAGCGAGTTTGTGAGTATATGCATAATGAGCACATGCACGGCTTCCATTGCCACACATATCTGCATGACTTCCGTCAGCATTATAAAATTGCCACTCAAAATCATACTCTTCATGAGGAAGTACGACAATAAGCCCATCTGCCCCTATCCCATTTTGACGATGGCATAAAGTTTTTGCAAGCTCTGTTCTATCTTCTTTTCTATCAGAAGAAAAAAGAACAAAGTCATTTCCATTGGCACTGTATTTTGCTATTTTCATAAGTATTTTTCCTTAATTATTTCAACAAATCGTTCACACTCACCCTGCAAATGTTTCAAATCTTTTGAATTATCAATCACCCAAGTAGCACGGGAGCGTTTCTCTTCTATAGGCAACTGTGTTGCTATTCTTTTTAAAGACTCCTCTTTGGAGTAGCCATTGCGTTTCATAAAACGTTCAAGTTGGACATCAGCAGGTGTAAAAACCACCACACTCTCTTTTATATCATAATTGCTATTTTCAAAAAAAAGGGGAATATCAATAAGGTAAGGGAATTTCAGTCTATCTTGCTTTTCACTGCGTTTTTCAATTTCAGTCTTTATTTTTGGATGTAAATAAGCTTCTAAAATTTTTTTTGCTTCGGCATTAGAAAAGACAAGCTCCCCTAATTTTGCACGATTTACTTTTGAAAACTTTAAAAATTCTTTACCAAAGGTTTCTTCAACCCAAAGAGTTGAAGCATCTAAAATTTCATGTGAAATTGTATCGGCATCAATAACTCGCATGCCATTGAGCAGTAAAAGTGAGGCAACTGTACTTTTGCCAGTAGCAATACTCCCCGTCAATGCAATAGCATACTCATAAGCCATTAGTTTTTAATGACACCTAAGTAAGCCTTGCGAACATTATTTCCCATTGCAAACGCAGCAGGATGCACATCACAGTTATAGTACTCTAAACTATCAAGCATATCCGCACGGTGCAGAATAATATCAGCCGTTGGATGATACTCTTTTGATGCTAAAAGTGCCGTTCCTCCATTGCCTACACTAAATGGCATAATTATTTTTGTATATTTACCAAGTAGTTCCATCATCGTTGTGTTCGCAGCAATGTCATCAAGTGGAGCATGGGTACTTACAAGCAAACCATCCTCTTTCAATACACGATTATAATGTGCAAGTACTGCAGCATCTGAATCCATTTCAGAAATAACGACATCATAAGTGCCATCTTTAAGTTCACGAAGGGCATTCATATTTTCCGATATAACATCACATGAAATACTTTCATGCTTTTGTACTTCTGCTATCAATCCTGCAGCATCGTTACTCACAATCAAAATATTTTCAGGGTTCTTACTTGTACATAAGGGTGTATGTACCATCATCTCATTATAGATAAAATCTTTCATAATTAATCTTTCCTTTTATTACCGCGATTCTATCCACTTTTGGATTAATTTTACTTAAATTATTCGATTAACTTAATACACTTCAAGTTTGTAAATTTTATTTTTTTACTTACATATTAAATATATTATCTAATTTTAACTTATATTTTCCTTTGTGTATCTATTAAGTTATTTTTAAGATTAGTATGATTTTTTAAAAGTTATCTAACTAATCCTGTTCTCTTTTAAAAACCCTTTCATCTTTAATTCTTTGAGATTTAATATTTTTTTTAATATCAAATTCAATACCAATGATTTTTTCC
>WFQD01000148.1 GCA_015487265.1 Sulfurimonas sp.
CATCTACCCCCATGTTTTTATATAAAAGAGGGTTTCTGTTTTTTTGTTTTATATTGCTATATTCAAATTCTGTTTGAGAATAATATTTATAATATTCTTTATGGTTTTTTAGCAAAGCAGTAGCAAGAATTGCTAAATCTTTTGCTGTTGAGTAATGTTCAGGGTCTGGCCACCCGCTTGCATTTTTAAAATGTGTTGAGTTCATTCCCAATTCTTTGGCTTTTGCATTCATGGCTTGAACAAAAACATCTTCACTTGCCATAAGCCCTTCGGCGAGAGCAATGGCAGCGTCATTTCCTGATTGTATAATTAACCCTTTGAGTAAATCTTCTACTTTTACTCTTTTACCCACTTCAATGAACATTTTTGACCCGCCCTTTTTCCAAGCATATTCGGAAACAAGGAAACTATCATCTAATGATATTTGTTTGTTTTTTAGGGCATCAAAAATAACATAGGCCGTCATAACTTTGCTCATTGACGATGTCGGCATTCTTTCATTTGCATTTTTTTCAAATAATACCGTTCCTGTGTCATAATCAATCATATAAGCTTGCTTAGCCAGTGTATGCAGATTCTGAGCATAAGCTGGGATTGAAAAAACAAGTACAAATAAAAATAAAAATAAAAATAATTTAGGTCTAAAAAACATTTACATCTCTTCAATAATTATCATGGCTTGGGAATTACCGCTATCAACAAGCCTGTTTAAAATAGTATCAGCACGCTCCACACTGTCAAAAGGCCCTACTCTTACTCTATAAAATTGACGATTATTTATCATTGTTGGATAAATATCGCTAGAGCCTATGTTAGAAAGATTTGATGCCAGCTTCAATGCATTTTCATGATTTGAAAAAGAACCAGCTTGAACATATATCTTTGTAGGCACAACAGCAGTTTTGACAATATCGGCTTTTGTAATGTTGGTTTTAGACAGTTGCTGAATATCAGGCAAGCTTTCTTTTTCAAAAGATGTGATTTTGGCTGGGGAATTATTAGCTTTTGGTAAGTTATCAGCGATTTGCATGTGTTTTATAGGGTAGCTTTTATTATTGAATGCTATTTCCATACCTGAAGTATCACGCCCTTCTTTTGCTGCTTGTGCTACTATTTTGCTTTCTTTTTCAAGAACTTGTAATTTTATTCTGGCTGTACCTTGTTTTTTAAAGCCTAGAAGTTCGGCTGCCCTTTTAGAAACATCTAATATTCTGTTTCTCGAATATGGCCCTCTGTCATTAACTCTTAAAATCAAGGAGCGACCATTTTCAAGGTTGGTTACGCGGATAATTGAGGGCATTTGTAAAGTTTTATGTGCCGCGGTAAGTTCATATTGATTATAGACTTCTCCATTTGCGGTAAATTTACCATGAAAGTTTGGCCCATACCATGAGGCTATTCCCTTTTCAACATAGTTGTATCTTTCTTCAGGATAATAAGTTCTTCCCTTTATTTTATAAGGGCTTCCCACCTTAAAACTTCCTTTGCTTTCAGGTAAATCAGAAGGCATAGGAACTTGTTTTACAAGATGGGCTATAAATTTTGTTTCTGTACAGCCGTTAAGTATTATAACGGCAAGAAAAAGAAAAAATAGATTCTTCATAATAATTACTCTACATTGATATTTTATCAGCAAGAAGGCCGACAGAAGTAGCAAAATAAACCGAACGGTTCCACTTCATGATTACGTTGTAATTATTATATACCAAAAATGCACTTTTTCCATCTTTATCGTTAAAAACGATTAGTGAGGCCTTCATACCATCGACAATTGGGATAGATTTACCATTAGGAAGTCTTACGCCCAAATCATGCCATTCTTTTAGAGTTAGTTTTGGTGCGTTAAGTCCAATTTTTGAACGAGCGATATAATCATTATATTTTACTTCCCTACCCCATCTTTGTTTACTATTCCATCCGCTTTTATTTAAGTAATTTGCAATTGATGCAAAAATATCTTCTTTTGTATTCCATATATCTTTTTTTCCATCATTATTTTCATCAACAGCAAAGCTTATAAAGCTAGAGGGCATAAATTGGTTTTGTCCCATGGCACCCGCCCATGAACCTTTCATTTTTGAGGGTGTTATGTGCCCCTCATCTATAATTTTTAAAGCGTTAATAAGTTCTTTAGAAAAAAACTCTCCCCTTCTCCCCTCCCAGCCAAGAGTAGCAAGGGCAGGAATAATATTAAATCCACCTGTATTTTTACCGTAACTTGTTTCAATTCCCCATAAAGCGACAATATATTTAGGCTGCACGCCATATTTATTTGCTATTTTTCTTAAAATTTTTGAATGTTTTTTAAGTAAGGATTTTCCTTCATTAACACGTTGATTTGTAATTACTTTATTTTGATATTCCTTGAAAGTCATTTTAAATTCTGGCTGTTTTCTATCAAGCTCTATAACCCTTGGGATATGGGGTATGTTATCAAGTGATTCTTTTATAGTTTTTTGTGATATACCAGATTTTTCTGCTCTAATTTTGAATTGTTCTAGCCAACTTTCAAAATCCATTCCTTCGGAAGCAATAGCAATATTATTAAAAGTAAAAAAGGTAATAATTATGGTTAAGAATAATTTTTTCATTACAGCTCCAAAAAGTACGGGAATCTAACTTTAAATGATAGTTTAAAGTAGCATCTATATTTCAGGAAGTTTTTTTATAACTGATTCATAGTTTTTTATCTTGCCTTATGAA
>WFQD01000149.1 GCA_015487265.1 Sulfurimonas sp.
AACTTACGAGCATTTAAAGTTTTTCAACTTGATAATCAAAATGATCATAATGGAGAAATCATTTTAAATTCAGATATAGTTATATGGGGTACAATTAATTGAAATTAGCAATCATGCAACCAACCTTCAATCCTTGGATTGGCTATTTTGATTTAATTGATTATGTAGATAAATTTATTTTTTTAGATACTGTTCAATTAAATCAACAAAGTTGGCAAACAAGGAATAAATTAAAGGTACAAGAGAAGGAACTGTTATTTTCACTGCCAATACAAAAAAACAAATCAAAAATCGACTTATCTATTAAAGATGCATTGCTTGATTTTAGAAAATTTGATTTTAGAAGAAAGTTATTAAAAACCCTCCAACAAAATTATGTAAAAGCCAAATATTACGATGAAGTTCATAAATTTATAGAAGGACTTGTACTCTATGATACCTCACTCTTATCTACATACACTATAAATATCATTACACAAATAATTAAAAAATTACATATTACTACAGAAATCATAGTATTATCACAAACAAAGTATCAACAAACTCAGTCAAAAGGAAATTTAGTGCTAGACATTTGCCAATATTTTGGTGCAGAAAATTATATTTCACCTCTTGGTGCAAAAGAGTACTTAGAAAAACTCAGTAACAACTTTCAAGCTAAAAAAATCAATATCTTCTATCAACACTACCATCATTTATCTTATCATCAACTAGGAAATAACTTTATCCCTTATCTTGGTATTTTTGATTTATTGTATAATGAGGGCTTTAAAAATAGTAGTATAATCATAAAAAGTGGAAGACGATATGAAAATAGGTAACTTTAACCTAGAACAAGACGGTACTTTTATCATTGCAGAAATGAGTGCTAATCATAATGGAAAGTTAGAAAATGCACTCAAAACGATAGAAGCTGCAAAAGAGATAGGAGCGAATGCCATTAAACTTCAAACCTATACAGCTGATACATTGACCCTTAATTGTAACAAAGATGATTTTATGATAGATGGTGGAACACTTTGGGATGGTAAAAACCTTTATGAGCTCTATAAAGACGCTTATACTCCGTGGGAGTGGCATAAAGAACTTTTTGCTTATGCTCGTGAGATAGGCATAGATATTTTTTCCTCCCCTTTTGATAAAAGTGCAGTAGATTTTTTAGAGCAGTTTAATCCATCGGCTTATAAGATAGCCTCTTTTGAGATTACAGACTATGAGCTTGTGCGTTATGTGGCAAGTAAGAAAAAACCTATCATCATCTCAACAGGAATCGCAACATTAGAAGAGATAGAGGATGTTGTAACTATTTGTAAAAATGAGGGAAACGAAGATATAGTACTGCTTAAATGCACTTCTGCTTATCCTGCCCAGCTACAAGAAGCAAATCTTAAAACGATTCCTAATCTCGCACAAACATTTAAAGTTACGGCTGGTTTTAGTGATCACACTTTGGGTATAGTCGCTCCTATTGCAGCCGTAAGTCTTGGAGCAAAAGTAGTAGAAAAACATTTTATCCTTGATAAATCTATAGGTGGACCTGATTCAGATTTTTCACTTGATAAAGAAGAGTTTGCCCAAATGGTAAAATCATTAAGAGCAACAGAACAGCTTCTTGGAGAAGTAGATTACTCTATGACTCAAAAGAAGAAACAATCAAGAACTTTTAGTAGAAGTCTTTATGTAGCAGAAGATATACACAAAGGTGAAATTTTTACAGAAAAAAACATTCGAAGTGTTCGTCCAGGATACGGTATGCACCCCAAACATCTTAAAAAGTTTCTAGGAAAAAAAGCAAAACGGGACTATAAATTCGCAGAGAGATTCACTTGGAACTAGATATAAATACTCTTATAAGTCATAATTTTCAAGAAAATGTCGCCTATTTTCAAGAAAAGCACCCGCTTGTATTTCAAAAACTGCAAGAATTTGAACTCGCACTAGAAAAGCAGTATTACCACAAAAAATACACTTTAGTTTATGAAGACAATGCTTTTGATATTATAGAGAACTCCTCTTCACTCTCTCTCTATAACAAGCAAGCACATCATTTTGCAAAATTAGCCACAAAAGGAATAAACCTAGATACCCAATATGAAACATTTCAACTTCTCAGCGACCCTCTTCCACAACTTGCTAACTTTTTTCATATAGACAAAGAAAAAGAAAATCTCGTTAAAAGCTTTACAAAAATGATTTTTTTTGGTGTTGGGCTTGGAATACACCTCGATGATGTTGCCACAAAGACATCAGCACAAACACTTTTACTTGTTGAAGATGATTTAGAACTCTTTCATACATCCCTCTATACAATCAACTATGCAAAACTTGCACTCAAATATACACTTTACTTTTCTATATTTGATGAAAAAGAGATATTTGAGCAGACAGCCCAAACTTTTATTGATAATCAAAACTTCTCAAATGCCTATATTAAATTTTTTGCCATGCTTCACCATAATGAAGAAAAAATAAAAATATTTCATCTTCTTGTTTCAACTCAACCATATCTACGATTTTCTTACATAGATTTATTGAAAGAAAACATCCAGGCTATTAAAAACACAGATGCAGGATACTCTTTTTTATCAAAAACAGCTTCATTAGAGCATCTAAACAAACCTTTTATACTCTTAGCTGCAGGACCATCGTTGGAGAAAAATATTGAATGGCTTAAACAATATCAGCACTCTTTTTATATTGTTGCTATCTCTGCATTACTCGCATACTTGGAAGAACTCTCAATTAAAGTAGATATCATTATACATTTAGATTCTATGCAAGGAGCAAATATTCATTTTCAAAAAGTCCAATCGTTTTCCTATTTTCAGAATTCTCTTGTACTCTGTTCTTCAAAAACACCAGAATCTATTTTGCAACACTTTCAAAAAGAACAATTACTACTCTTTGAAACAGGAACAAGATATAAAACTGATTCACTCAAACCTGCTGCACCTTGTATTGGATCACTCTCTTTTCAATTGCTCCTACTTTTAAAAGTAAAAAAAATCTTTCTCTTAGGTTTAGACTTAGCCATAGATAAGCAGAGTGGAGCTACACATAGTAGTTCGCATAGCTATAAAGAGAAACTTTCATTGAGTGCCATCGCAACTGAGCAAGAGTCAATAGATTATAAACATTCACTTATATCGATTCAAGGAAACTTAACACAAGAAATGTTCACGACACCTCATTTTTTAACTTCTATTGAATCAATCAACCTCTCTACTCAATTCTTTAAACATTCATTTCAAGAGATTTTCAATTTAAGCGATGGAGCAAAATTTACAAATATACATGCATTAGAAATAAAAAAAACAAATCTAAAGACAATTCAAAAGTCACCTATTGTTCTTAAATACACACCCCTCAATCAACAAGATATTCAAAATTTACAAATACATCTCTCTGTTGCCAAAGAGCTCTATACTCAACTCTCAAAATATCCAAAAGTTTCTACACAAAATCAACTTACAGAACAATTCAAAGCCATCTATTCTCTTATTCATAAAGATATAATGCTGGGTGAATATGAAATTTATAAAATCTTAGATTTGTATATTCAAACAGTCTTTATACAAATTTTTGATAGACTCAATCACTACAATAAAGCAATAGATATTCAAAAGTTACATGCTTTTATACTCAATGATATGAAAAAAATAATTAAAATATATACTTCAACTTTGGAGAGAATATGCAAGAAAATCTAAAACAAAAAGCACTCAATTATTTTCAAAACAATATTAATTATATTGAGCACAATCATCCAAAGGTTTTTAGCAAACTTACAGCATTAGATACTGCTCTTAGTACTGGAGAATATGAAAATAAATACGAAATACTTATTGAAAATGCAAATTACTTTGATGTACTAGAACTTAGTACAGGAAAAAAGCTTTATGGAAGCGATAGTAACCTCTATGCCAAAACTGTTACTCAAACTATTAATTTTGATAAACATACAAATCTTTATAAGACCTTTCGAGAACACCCTCTTAATATAAAAGACACAAAAGACATAGCACCGCTATTCTCTTACATCAAAAATCATTCTCCCGAAGAAAAAGAGATACTACATCTTAAAAAATTCATCTTTTTTGGTACTGGTTTAGGTATGCATATAACTTCTGTACATGAAAAAATCAAAGCACAATCCTATCTCATCATAGAAGAAGATTTAGAACTTTTTAAACTCTCCTTACTTTGCACACCCTATTATCTTATCGCTATGCGTAGTGAAATCATCTTTTCAGTTTTTGAAGATGACTATGAATTTGATGCCACTACACAAAAATTTTTAAACCATCATTTTTACTATAATCACTATATAAAATATTTTGAGATGTTAAATTTTCCTGAAAAAAAGCTAAGAGATTTTCATCTCAAAGTTGTTTCCCAATCGCAAAATATTTTTTTCTATAACTCTATTTTAGAACAATATCTTCTCCCTCTAGAATATATAAGACAGGAGTATAATTTTTTAAATCTTTTACATTACGACAGAGAATCTCCACTCCACACAACACCCACTTTATTACTAGGTGCTGGTCCCTCTTTGAGTAAACATATAAAATTTATCCAAAAATATCAAAATTGTTTTATTATTATCGGTGTATCTTCAACCCTCTCTACGCTGTATAAATACAATATTACCCCTGATATTATTGTCCATATGGATGGTTTTGAAGATGGAGTCAAACATTTCACAAATCTTCC
>WFQD01000150.1 GCA_015487265.1 Sulfurimonas sp.
TTATACAAATAGTGGAACAATTATTTAAATTTTTCTGAAAATGTAAAATAATAGGTTGATACCCATTTCGCTCCTAAAAAAATACATATTTTTATTCTTGATATTACATTTTAATTTCTCACTGCTATACAAACAAGATTACGTAACGCATTAAAATCCACATACTTCTAAATGTCTCTGAAGTCTTACTTTATCAATATCAAGTTGAGGATTTGACATAATATCAAAACAGACAAATGTTTTTAACGGTTCCATTCCTAGAAAATTAAATGCTTTATGAAGCCCAAAAAAGAGTTCATCGACACTTTTGCCCTCAAAAAACTGACTTTTATCACAAAACGCTTCTTGTGGAGCATTCATTGTAATAGAGAACATATATTTCTTCCCTTGAAGCAAACCGCCACTGCCGTATTCCCCTCCATCGTTACGACCATCATGGGCATAAAGTTTTCCATAGCCTCCTGTAAGTCCATAATCCAAATATTTTTTCAACCCAAATTTTGCAATAGGGAACAAAAAGTAGCGTCTAGGCTTGTGCATAAGGGGCGTTTAGAAAATTTTTGCGCCTACCTTATTGGTAGGTCAAGAATTTTATAAATGTGCCTTGTGTGCAATGATAGAGGCTTTCTTGAGTTTTCTGTTGCAAAATTTGGGTTCAAAGCACTAGGAATCCCCATCCAATACTTCGGAAACTGAAATATTACAAGATCAGCCCACAAAAATTTCTCAACCTCCTCATCGGGCTGATAACTCTTTTGCACTACAGTATTTTTAACCTGAAAACCATTATTTTTCAGGTAACTCTCCATAGTTTCGCAAAGGGCAGCATTGTAGCCGCCTTTTGCAATTTCATGGTACTCATGCCCATTTACTATCAAAATATTTTGCATAATCTCACTCTACATCAAATGTATCAAACAAGGTATTTACCACCAACATCATACTTGCTGTTAAAACCAGATCAAAAATCTCTTTATCACTTAATCCCAATGCACGCAGTTCTTTGACATCTTGCTGTTTGATTGATTGCGGTTCGTTGACTGAACGCAGGGCAAATGCCAGGAGCTTCTCATTTTTAGGTGTGAGGTTTGCGACACTGAGGTTATTTGCAACCTCTTTAAGTTCCTCTTCACTCATTCCATACATATTTATAAGCATCCCACCATTTAAACCGATGCAGTACTTACAGCGATTTTTTTCAGAAATAATGTAGCGAATCAGTGTGTACATCTTTTGTGTATCTGTGTCATTATCCATCTGTTCTTTGATGGAATTCCATTGAAACTTTAATGCTTCTGGATTAAGTGCCCATAGAGACAACCCTTCCGTAACGGCTCCAAACGCTTTTTCTACCTCATTAAAAATCTCTTTGACTTCACCTTGTGCCTCTTGCATCTTTGCTACTTGTAATAGACTCATCTTTTTTCCTTTATTTTTAAACTAAGTGGTATAAAAATATACCTGAGTGTGCATACTTTCTTATTTGGCGCCATACTATTTCTAAACTAAATAGTCTAAAAATAGATATAAAAAAAGCAGCTCAAAAAAACACCTTGTGTCTCTTTGAGCTGCTTTTTACTCTACCATCTCTTTTAATTGCTTGACTATACTCTCAACCATCTCATCGGTTGCACCTGCTTGCACAGACAGGACAAGTCCATTTAAAGTATTCATAAAACGGGTACTTAACTCTTTGGCAGAAAGCGATGTGTTGAGCGTGCCATTATCTATATCTTCTTGCAAAGCATCAGCAAAGAAGTTTTGCATAGTAAGATACTCCTCTTTTATCTGTCTGCTGAGATCTTCATAGCGTCCATAACACTCTTTACCCGAATTCATAAGCAAACAACCGGTAAGCCTTCCTGTTGTTTTTAACTCATCGAGTGTCATCTCAACAAGTTTGAGCATTGTCGCTTTTGCGCCAATCTCTTTTTTGAGTGACTGGAGGTAATCAAGCTGTCTTTTTCTATAAAGCTCTAAACATTTAGAAAAAAGCTCCTCTTTACTTCCAAACACATGATAGAAGCTCCCTTTGCTTATACCCATAGCTTTTAAAACATCGTCTAAAGAGCTGTTTTCATACCCGTGTTTCCAAAAATAATCCATCGCCAAGCCCAAAACTTCTTGCTCGTCAAAGGACTTTGGTCTACCTTTTGTTCTTCTCATGATGCAATTATAGACTAATTAGTTTAAAAATGTCAAGTTCACAAAGTATTATGGAAAAATAACTTGAGCTATACCATTACTATAACCATTGTTGATAGTATTAATATTAAAATCACTTAGTGCACGATCTAAATAATCAAATTTGACTTTTTTCATACTTTCTGTATCAATGGCCTTAAGATATAGGTAAATAAATGTTACAATATCCAGCTGTGGAGTAGGAATTCGAAACCTTTTATTCTCTCCCGTTTCAACTTCAAAAAAGTCATCTTGGAACTTTTCTGGTTCTATTTTTTCCATTATTGAATTATCAAACTGCATATGAAATATAGGATGATCTGACTGATTTTCATTTATATTTCCATCAAAATGAAAAGAATGTATAATTTTTTCTTTGTCATCAGATAGTTTTTTTTGTGTCAATACAACATATGTAGAATATTTTATTAAATCATTTGCATTATAATCCAAGGTTCCATAACAATATAACTTGAAGTTTCTTTCACGACCAAGATTAAAAGATTTAGATTTCAATATAACTTTTGGGATACCATGCTTATCATATCCACTAGAAATTGAAGAAAAAACACCATTTAATAAAGATACGAATTTTGCTAATTTTCCAGAAAGTTTTTTAGTTGACATTAATATTCACCGAAAAAAGGAGCATATTGTTCATATAACTCTTCGCTAACCCTTGATAAAATAGCTCCATTTGGTAACCATGACAATGATTTAGATTCTTCATAACTAATGGGTTTTTTAGTCATAATACAATAATATCCATAATCTTCTTTTTCAATATCGACACCATTTTTTTGCAATAAATCAAATCCTGTCTCAACATCATGATTATCTAATATCTCATCAAGAGATTCCTTCCACCAAAACTCTTCATTCAAAGAAAAAGGACCATTGTATTTTGCTTCTTTGAAATTTTCTTTGTACTTATCAAAATCTTCCTCTTTAATTTGAAGATACGAATAAGTAGCAGTTTTATTTAAGATGACACCAGGAAATGCAAGTACAATATTATAAAACCAATATCCCAATATATAAGATAACCTATCTTTAATTAATGCTTCTTTCTTTGTTTCCGATAATCCTTTAGAATTCATAACACCATTTAATTCGATAAGTTCTCTTAATAAGCCAGAACCTGAAACATACATCCAAAAATTATCTTCTTGTGTTTTAGCATTAGTTATGGCAGATAAGATACTATGTGCTCCTCGATTTTGTATAGATTTATCAATCTTGTTTAACTCTGTTTTAATTTTTGAAAAGCCATCATAAATATTAATGATTTTTCTTGCTGCATTTATTTCATCATTTGTATCTATTTTTATAGAAAACTCCGAGCCTGCATCTATCGCATCTGCTAGATTATCAACTGTTTTTCTATTTATACGAGCATACCTTACTAATGGTATACTTGCTGAATGACTTGCAATAGAAATCACAGGTTCGGATAACTTGTCATTTTTAAATCCAGATAAATCATGATCTATAACTAATAGTTTAATTTCATCTTTTCTGCTATTTAAGTATGTCGCAAGTCGATCTTCTAAAGCTTCAGTACCCTTGGAAATATCAGTTCCTTTCGGAAATAATACATCTATCTCATTTCCTTCTTTACTCAATATTTCTAATTCAACTTGCTTCTCTAAGCTAAGTTCATTTATGATTTGATTTATAGCACTTTCAAGTTTTTTACGTTCTTCAGGGGTGTCTTCTATTAATAATATTTTATCCATGTGTATCCTTTTTAATTGGTAGCATTACCGAAAATGTTGTATTGTAACCTTCTTCTGGTTTTGAAATTGAAATTTTTCCTTTTAGTGCCTCAACTACTTTCTTAAGCAATGGTAATCCCAATCCCATTCCGCTTCCTAAAGGGTTATTTCGTGTTGAAGTCGTTGTAAATAATGGATCCCATATTCTATTTTGAATAACTTCTGGTATCCCATGTCCATTATCACTGACATTTATAACCTGCCATTTATCTATGTTGAAAATGGTAATTTTAATCTTTTTATTTTGTGCATCTGATGAAATTAATGCCTTTAGAGCATTTGTATATAAATTATGGATAATTCCATGAAAAATGGAAACTTGAATATTTGGAGAGAATAAATTATCATCTATAGAATTAATATCAATTGTAATATTTCTATCTTTACGAAAGTCTTTAAATGTACTTATAACATATTTGACAGCTGCTTTTACTTTAAAAGGCTTAACTTTAACTGTAGGAGAGTTGATATTTCTGATAAAAAGGTTAGTATAGCTGATATAACCATTAAATTTATCTATAGATTTTTGTAATTTTTCAGATATTTCCTTTAGTTCTTTTGGGGTATTTTCATATGAGTTTATATAATTCACTGCTCTTTGAAGTTCAAATATTGTACTTTCATATTCATGTGTCATAAAACCTGCTACTGTACCAAGTAAACCCATGATTTCAATATTTTCTTTTGCTTTTCGTTCATATTCTTCAATCTCATTTAAATTTTCAGAAAAGTGTTGATAACTACGGATAATTCTAGTTTTGTCTTCTTTTGTTAAAGATTTCGATGCCTTAATCTCATCAATAACATGTGCTATTTCATTGCTAACCTTCCTTTTATGCTGCTCTATTTCATATTCTTCGCTTTTGAGCTGTTCTCGTTTATCAAAAATTGCTATTAACTCTAATCCAAATCGAATACCATCAACAAGATCTTGAAAACCATTGTTGTCTAAGAACCCTGTTCTATCCATAGCTTGACTAAGGATATCATGTTGATGGATTGTAGAGTCTGTTTTTACGAACACAGCTCCTATCACTTGCGTTGTTTTTGGCAAGAATAAGGCAGGTGTTTCTTTGGTGGAATTTTTTACATCTTCAGGAATGGCAAAATATTTCTGAGTTAATGAACTCCTCCAATCCCTTCGACTTCTAGCATTATCAGCATCCAAATAAAGCCAGTCATCATCTTCATTCCCATACGGTGCGATACGGAACATCTTGTCATAAATAGATACACCCCTGTTGTCTTTCACCCACTGATATGCCACTTGTCCATTGACACTTAATCCAGAAAACATATTTTTTCTTCTTGGGAAATATCGTAAATCTGCATAAACCTTTGTGCCTATACTATTTTGAAACGGAAAGACTTCTTCATGCACTAAAATGTTTTCATAATTATTTTCAACACTCCAGTAGTAAATCCGAGATTTTAGCGTATCATTTTCTATCTCTATTTCACTTCTTAATTCATAATAATCTAAGACTTCTTTGGATAAATCTTGTATTTCATCATCGTCTTCAAGTCCTAAAATGGTGACTTCAAACCCAGGATCTATTTCGTCATTATGCACGCTGTTCTGTGTAAAATATTTATCTTGTGGTATTAAAGCTTTATGAGGAGAGACAACCTTTAAAATATCTGTCTTAATTG
>WFQD01000151.1 GCA_015487265.1 Sulfurimonas sp.
CCCTAATGGAACTGTGTGTAGCACTTGATTTGAAAACACAAGAGGAAAATTTAGCACTTGTTGAAAAGATAAAAGAGCATAATGTTTGGCTTAAAGTGGGACTTCGCAGCTACATCAGAGATGGTCAGCCGTTTTTAGAAGCTCTTAAAAAAATAAATCCTGATTTTAAAATATTTTTAGACCTCAAACTCTATGATATTCCAAACACCATGGCAGATGCCGCTGAATCAATTATGGGGCTTGGTGTTGATATGTTTAACGTACATGCAAGTGCAGGGCGTCGAGCTATGAGCACAGTGATGGAGCGTCTGCAAAAATATGAAAATCGTCCAATCGTTTTAGCGGTAACTGCTCTTACATCATTTAGTGAAGATGAATTTGGTGCGGTGTATGAAAAAGATATAGATACAAAAGCGACACAGTTTGCACGCGATGCACAAGAGAGCGGACTTGATGGTGTAGTGTGTTCGGCGTTTGAAAGTCAGGCTATCAAAGAGGCAACAAAGAGCTCATTTATGACACTCACTCCAGGGATTCGCCCATTTGGTGAAGATGCAGGTGATCAAAAACGTGTAGCAGATGTAGCATTTGCACATGAACAAAATGTTGATTTTATTGTTGTTGGACGCCCAATCTATCAAGCCAAAAACCCTTCTGAAGTTGTCGCTAAAATTTTAGCGCAACTTTAGTGGATACGCTCCTCTTTTGGAGCGTCTTTTGGCATAAGCCCATATTTTGCCAAATCTACGTGAATCTCTTCCTCTTTATCTTTGAGTAGTTTTTGCACAACGGGGTTTCTGTCCATCTTGTAGGTTTCGGTTTTTACAACATTGCCTTTGTGGTCAAAATACTTTTTTAGTCCCACTTTGTAGTTGTTTTTGTAAAACACCTCAGAGTATTTATACCCCTCGATATCCCACTCTTGCATCACGCCTTCACGTCGTCCCATGTTGTAAGTGACTTGCGAGCCAAGGACACCGTTGTCGAAGTAGATTTTTTGTACGCCGTCTTTTTGTCCATCTACATAGTTTACTACAAGTTTTTTCTTCCCATTGTCATAATAAGAGGTGTAAAGACCATTCTCTTTACCATCTTTAAAATTCACTTGTGATTTAATAGAACCATCATCACGGAACCAGTATGTCATTCCGTTGCGCATACAGTTTTTGTATGCTGATTTTTGTGCTTTATCAGATACTATATAAGGTTTCGGATTCACGCAGTAAACCTCTGCTTCTTGTGCATAACAAAGTGACGCTAATAATGGCAAGACAAAAGTAAGATGTTTCATAATATTCTCTCTTTATGGTTGATGAAAAAAGTATAACGAAAAAACGTCACAAATCTATCACGAAAGGGCAACCGCTTTTTTATACGCTCTCTCTATCGCATCAATGCATGCCGCGCGGACATTGCCATCTTCAAGTGCTCCATAACCTGCAGCAGTCGTTCCCCCTGGACTCATCACACCATCTTTGAGTAAAGCGGGATGGATATCTTGAATAAGTTCGCCAAAACCACTAAAAAGCCCACGCATTATAGCCATGGCATCATCACGTTTAAGCCCTTGCTTTACCGCTCCATCGGCTAGTGCCTCAGCGATGAGGGCAAGATATGCAGGTCCACTTCCAGCAAGTGCTGTTGCAATGTCTATCTCTTTCTCACTGCCTAACCATTGTGTCGTACCGATACTCTCAAAAAGAGTTTGTGCTTCTTCTTTGAATTTTGTATCACCTGTAAGTGTTGTCATAGATGCACCAATAGATGCTGCAAGATTTGGCATAGTTCGTACAACCGCATTTGTAGAAAAGTTTGTGTGAAGTTTTTGAAGTGTTGTTCCAGCAAGCACAGAGTAGATTACTCTTGCTGTACCTGTAAGTTGTGCTGAGACCTCTTCTACATTGGCAGGTTTGACACAAAGAATTATCGTTTTGTCTGAAATGTCAAACTCTTTGATGAGGTGTTTTTTTACATCAACATCGAGTGCATCTTCAAAAAGTTCAAGTTTTTCATAGGAGCGTCCAACTACTTCTATTTTATAGTTGTTTTGCAACCCCTTGGCAATACTTTGTGCCATATTCCCGTTACCGATAAAAGTAATTGTTTGCATCTTACACTACCTTAAATTTTTTTGTGATATTATAGCATCATTTAAAATTAATTAAAGAGTTATAATGGAAAAGTTTTTACAAAAAGCAAAAGAGGCAAGCAGAGTTTTTACAACCCTAAGCGGTGCAAAGAAAAATGCTATTTTAAAAGAGATGGCAGAAGCAC
>WFQD01000152.1 GCA_015487265.1 Sulfurimonas sp.
GACAGAATTAAAAGATGTCAAAAAATTAAAAACTGAAACAAAAAAAGTAAATGTTGATTTTCCAGAATGGATAATAGAATCTTTAGACCAAGAAGCTAAAAAGATTGGTGTTACAAGACAATCTATTATAAAAGTATGGATTGCTGAAAGATTAAAAGAAGAGACTGGACATCTAAAAGCAAGTTAACAAAACCTTGAGACTGTGAACTTAGTCCAATTTGTCCCTAATTTAGCCTAAATACTCACCTCAATTTTTACAAATATCTCACTTTTTTAGAGATATTTTGTAAAAGCAGCAATCTTGACTTATTGAGATGCTGCAACCCATCAAAACAATAGCACATACGATTACGAGTGATAACGGAAAAGAGTTTGCCTACCATAAAGAGATTGCTAAAGCTCTCAATATCGATTTTTATTTCGCTAACCCTTATCACTCTTGGGAGAGAGGACTCAATGAACATACAAATGGTTTAATTCTTCAATATCTACCAAAAAAGAGTGCATTTTTACATCTTTCAAAGGAGGAAATCATTACTATACAAAACAGACTCAATCACAAACTCAGAAAAGTACTTGGATATAAAACGCCATATGAAGTATTTTTCAGTGAAATGAGTAGAAAATTAGCTAGTTAAAAATAAGGTGAAATTGCACTTGTTTTTAGAATTGGTGAATAAAAATTATAGAGAGAAAAAATGTCACAAGAATACGACCACAAAATGATAGAAGCTTTTATAAATAAACCTGATAAAACACTTTGGTATGAGATGTCTTTTCAAAAGTATAATGTTAATGGTGTCGATGCCATGAAATGGAACTGGAGTTGGTGGGCATTTGCTGGAGGTTTTTTATTTTTACTGTACCGTAAACAGTATCTGCCTGCTCTTGGTGTTTTTATCGCTTCTATGACACTTGGGATGATACCATTTGTGGGACTTATCATCGCTATTTTAGTCGGTGGGTATGGAACTTTTTTTATCTATAAAGGTTATAAAAAGAAACTGCATGAAATTCAAAGTAACATAGAAGATGAAGCACTCGAAATTCAAACAATGCGAGAAGTTGGGGGTTACCACCAATGGGTTGTATGGATTTATGCTCTTTTTATAGGAGTTATTTTTTCAGGTATCTTTTTTGCCATACTCATTCCAAAGTTTATGTAATGCTCTTATACATTCACATTCCATTTTGTGATTCAAAATGCTCTTACTGTGCATTTAACTCTTATGTCGATAAGTTCCATCTCAAAAAAGAGTATATGAATGCACTACTTATACAACTCAAACATGAAATAGCACGATTTGAAGCCAAAGAGAAAAGTATAGAAACTATTTTTATAGGTGGAGGCACACCTTCTACTGTTGCCCCTGAACTCTATGCCCCGCTCTTTACTTACCTGCAAAAATATTTGCAAGATGAGATTGAAATCACGAGTGAAGCCAACCCAAATAGTGCGAGTTTTGAGTGGTTGGCTGGCATGAAAAAACTAGGGGTAAATCGCATCAGTTTTGGTGTGCAAAGTTTTAATGCTCACAAACTCAAACTCCTCAACCGTGCGCACTCTCCCCAACAAGCCACAGATGCCATCACAAACGCAGCAAAGATTGGCTATAAAAATCTTTCACTTGACATTATCTATGCCACATTAGGTGACACACAAGAACTTTTACAACACGACCTCGAGAGTGCATTTGCCTTACCTATAAACCACTTGAGTGCCTATGCCTTGACTATAGAAGAAGGCACGGCATTTGAAACACAACCACAAATGGCAAAAGAGAAACTCCCCTTGACCTCTTGGATTTTTCAAAGCATTCAAAACAAAGGATTTTCTCAGTACGAAATTAGTAACTTTGGAACGTACAAAAGCAAACATAATCTAGGCTATTGGGAGTACAAAGATTATATGGGTGTTGGCTGTGGTGCGGTTGGAAAACTCCGCAAAGAACGACTCTATCCGAGTAAAAATGTTGAAGAGTATATTGCAAACCCAACAGACATAGAAGAAGAACAACTCTCACAAGAAGATATAAAAATAGAACAAATCTTTTTAGGACTGCGTTCATGTGTAGGGGTATCACTTCATATCCTGAGCAAAGAAGAAAAAAAACGAGTCCAAATTCTCCTTGATGAGAAAAAACTCACCCTTACAAAAGAAAAAGTATATAATTCTGACTACCTCTTAGCAGATGAGATTGCCCTTTTTATATCTTCTTGATGTAAATTTAGATAAAATGCGATTCTAAAATACTCAATTTTAAAGGCTTCGCATGTTTGGCATGGGTTTTACAGAAATACTCCTCATTGCAGTTATCGCTATTATTTTTATTGGTCCCGATAAATTACCAAAAATGATGGTAGATATAGCAAAAATGTTTAGAAATGTTAAAAATACTATAGGTACAGTCAAAGAAAATCTTGAAGAAGAAATCAACATTACCGACATACAAAAAGAAGCGCTTGCTTACAAAGAAGAACTCTTAAGAGCTTCCCAAGAGGTCACTCAAGTCACACAAATTCCAAATGAAATCTCAAGTGGACTCACATCACTCAACGATGATATCATGAATATGGATGACACCCAAAAAACAAAAAAAGAGCCCCAAACCGTCACATTTACTAAAAAAGAAAAAGAAAAAAAGAAAAAGAAAGAGAAAAAAAAGCTAGATGAGGAGAATGCAGATGTTTAAAGAACTCCGCCCTCACCTTGTGGAACTCCGCAAACGGCTGATTATTTCAGCGGTAAGTTTAATTGTTGTTTTTTTAGCGATGTTTTATTTTCATGAAATTATCTTAAACTGGATGGTTGCGCCCCTAAACAATGCCCTCATAGAAGTAGGGAAAAAATCTGTCCATGCTGCAGATGGAATGGTAACAACCTCCCAAGTGGGTGGTGCATTTTTTGTAGCCCTTAAAGTTTCTTTCTTTGCTGCGATTGTAGGAGCTTTACCTATCATCCTCTCACAAATCTGGCTTTTCATTGCCCCTGGTCTCTATGCACATGAGAAAAAGATGATTATTCCTTTCATTATTGGTGGGACTGTGATGTTTATTGTCGGTGTGTTATTTGCCTACTATATTGTGACCCCTTTTGGATTTGATTTTCTCATTACTTTCGGGAGTTTTAAGTTTACCCCGCTTATAAACATTGAAGATTATGTTGGTTTTTTTACCAAGATTATGTTTGGTTTTGGCATTGCGTTTGAATTGCCTGTTTTTGCTTACTTCTTAGCCCTTTTAGGACTTGTCAATGATAAACAGATGATTGCGTTTTTTAAGTATGCGATTGTCATTATTTTCATTGTTGCTGCCCTTTTAACACCACCTGATGTACTGACACAACTTCTGATGGCTGGTCCGCTTATCATTCTCTATGGTTTTAGTATTGTCATTGTTAAAGTAGTAAACCCTGCACAAGATGAAGAAGAAGATGATGAGGATGAAGATCCTTATGCTGAGCTCAAAAAACAGCTTGAGAGTTAAATGGACAAAGAACTCCTCACTGCAAGCTATGACTTTACCCTTCCAAGTGAACTCATAGCCACCTACCCCGCACACCCTCGCGACCATGCAAAACTGCTTGTTTATAACCGCAAAGATGACTCCATTACCCATGCACATTTTTATGACTTAGAAAAATTTCTTCCCAAAGATGCAGCACTCATTTTTAACGACACAAAGGTAATAAAAGCAAGACTCTTTGGCTTTAAACCAAGCGGTGGAAAAATAGAACTCCTCATTAACCGTCCGCTTAATGCTTTCAATGTCAATGTTTACATTCGAGGCAAAGTAAAAGTTGGCACAAAAATCAACTTTGAAAATACCTTGCAAGCAGAGGTGCAAGAACTTTTAGAAGATGGCAGTCGGATTGTACACTTTTTTCAAAACAACATGCCCCTGCGTTTTGAGGAGTTGCTTCCCATCATCGACACCATTGGGCATATTCCCCTCCCTCCTTACATTCAAAGAGAAGACACAAAAGAAGATGCCAACGAGTACCAAACAGTCTTTGCAAAAGAAGAAGGTGCCGTTGCCGCACCTACTGCTTCTTTGCATTTTACAGATATACAGCATCAAAGAATTTGTGCAACTTTCAAGCATGCGTTTATAACCCTTCATGTTGGAAGCGGTACTTTTAAACCTGTAGATGTTGATGTCATTACAGACCATCCGATGCACGCTGAGTACTATGCTATTTCCAACGAAGCCAAAGCACTCTTAGATAGTGACACCCCCATAGTAAGTGTCGGTACAACAGCCACACGCACCATAGAATTTTATGCAAAACATGGGAAAATCCAAAGAGGAGAAGCCAATTTGTTTTTAAACCCAAAGAATAAACCAAGCAGAGTCAATCATTTGCTTACAAATTTTCACCTACCAAAATCAACCCTTTTCATGCTGGTTGCCTCTTTTGTTGGCTTAGAAAAAACACAAGAGTTATATGCTGAAGCGATAGAAAAAAAGTACCGTTTTTACTCTTATGGTGATGCTATGTTGATTATATAAACGAAACAAATAAAATGAAAAATTGGAATACAAATGGCACAAACAAATTATAAATTAGAAGAGCATGTGAATGATTGGGTAAAGTCTCAATTTGAAAAATTAGGCTTAAAAAGTCAAAAAGATTATCATATAGAATCTGCAATGCCTGATTATCTTATAGAAGCTTTAAGGGGTCGAGCAAAAACTGAGGGTAAAACAAACTTTGGAAAACCTGATTTTAGTCTTACTAAGTATGCACAAACTCCCGTTATCATTGAAAATAAACTTGGAACAAAAAAACTTATAAAAGAGACAAAGGATGGTGTAAAGCTTGATGAAAAGTCTATTCGAGATTATGCTGTAAATGGAGCTTTACACTACACAACAGGTATGATAGCCTCTGGAAAATACCATGAGGCAATCGCCATAGGTCTAGCAGGTGATTCGGATGAGTCTATAGAATTTAAAGTGTACTATGTGTATGGTTCAGGGGAACACTCTTATAAATTACTAGAAAATATAACAACACTTGATTTTCTTGAAAACCAAAATACATTTGATGAATTTTACAATAATGCGATTTTAACAGAAGATGAAAAGCACGACATTCTCATAAATTCACAAGCGACCTTACAAAAATATGCTAAAAGTTTAAACAAACTTATGCACAACCATAACATTACCGCACCGCAAAGAGTTCTTTATGTTTCAGGTATGCTTTTGTCAATGCAAAATGTTGTTGATACCCAAGGGAATAAAATTCAAGATGGACTCGTACCCGAGGACTTAAAAGGAACACAGAGCGAGTCAAGACGTGATGGAGTGCAGATAGTAGAGCAAATCAAAGAGTTTTTAACTGCTCGTGAGATACCACTAGAGAAAAGAGATCTCATGTTAGCTAGTTTTTCAGAGATTTCAAAAGATGTACAAAGAGATGAATTAACAGCACTAGACAAAGAAGTCTCAAAATTACTACAAGAAGATGCAAGTAGCAATAAACAGATTTTTACTTTTATATTTCACAATATATTTTTATCTATAGATGCGATGGCAGGGCATCTTGACATCATGGGTGAGATGTATTCGGAGTTTTTAAAGTATGCTTTAGGCGATGGTAAAGAGATAGGCATTGTTTTAACGCCTCCTTATGTTACTAAAATGATGGCAACCATACTTGATGTAAACAAAGATAGCAAAGTGATGGATTTAGCAACAGGTTCAGCTGGATTTTTAATCTCGTCTATGGAACTCATGATAGAAGATGTTGAAAATCTTTATGGCAAAAAAACAACACAAGCCCAGAGTAAGATAGAAGATATAAAGAAAAAACAACTTTTAGGTGTTGAGTTAAATGCTGAGATGTTTACCTTAGCCGCTACAAATATGATTTTGAGAGGCGATGGAAACTCTAACATTCATAAAGGAAGCACTTTTAATAGACCTGAAAAAATCTATACTGATTTTAAAGCAAATAAGCTACTTTTAAATCCACCTTTTTCTTATGATGAAAATGGTATGCCTTTTATCGCGTTTGGTTTAGATAAGATGGAACAGTCTGGTCTTGGTGCTATCATCATACAAGATTCAGCAGGAAGTGGAAAAGCGGTAAAGACAAACAAGTCTATACTAAAAAAGCACACCCTCAAAGCAAGTATAAAAATGCCTACAGATTTATTTCAGCCTATGGCAGGAGTGCAAACAAGCATCTATATTTTAGAAGCAGGGAAACCTCATGATTTTGATATGCCTGTAAAATTTATAGACTTTAGAAATGATGGCTATAAAAGAACGAGTAGAGCTATACAAGAAACTGATGAACCGAATAAACGCTACTCAGACATTGTTAAAATCTATAAGGCAGGTAAAAATGCCAAAGTTGAAGCAGAGTGGAATATAGATGATGTTTACATAGAAGATTTTATCACCTCAAGTGGAGCAGATTGGAACTTCGACCAACATAAGGTTATAGACACAAAGCCTACCCTCGATGACTTCAAAAAAACGGTAAGTGATTATCTTGCATGGGAAGTCTCCAATATCTTACAACAAAGAGGTGCTGAGGGAAAGTAGCATCCTCACTTAACGAGCTATTGGATAGTGTTGAGTGGGGAGAGTTTAGGCTTGGGGATTTGTTTGAGATAAATCCGACAAAGTATTATAAGTTACAAAATGAAGTAATAATTTCTCAAAATGGACAAGTTCCATTAATTTCAAATTCATCAACCGATAATGGAGTAATGGGCTTTTCAAATTTAAAAGCAAATAATATAGGCAATACAATCACTTGTTCAGACACAACACTAGGTGCTGAAACAATGTATTATCAAAAAAATGATTTTATTGGTTATTCGCATATTCAACATTTAGTAGCAAAATTTAAACCATTTAATAAAAATATTGCCAGTTTTATTATCTCTGGAAGTCGTGTTTCTACATCTACAAAATATGATTATGGCAATAAATTTAATCGTGAAGCAATGAAGAAAACTACAATCCAACTCCCCATTAAAAATGGGGAGATAAATTTTTCTTTTATGGAAAAATTTATAGCGGAGCTAGAAGCGGAGCGTATAGCGGAGCTAGAAGCTTATTTGGTGGCAACAAATCTTAAAAACTACACCTTAACTACAGAAGAACAGAAAGTTTTAGATGATTTTGAAAAGGGATGTTTTGAATTTCAAGAATTTAGACTTGAAGAAGTATTTAATGTAGACTCATATAAAAAACGATTTGATGCTAATAAAATTTTTATTTCTCAAATAGGTAATCCTTATGTTGTTAGAACCAGTTTAAATAATGGAATAAGAGGATATATAAATGAAGATGAACAATATTTAAATGAAGGAAACACCATTTCTTTTGGACAAGATACAGC
>WFQD01000153.1 GCA_015487265.1 Sulfurimonas sp.
CATTTGCCTCGTAAAAAAATCCATGAAAAAAGTGGAATATTGTGCCAAGGTTTGAGTGGTGCATTGCAAGAAAAACAGTGAGAAGCTCCATAAACTATGCTTTCTTCTTTGGGTAAACGCAGGATGACTACATTTAAAAAAGATCCAAAAACAGTCCCAAAGATAAAAGCAAAAAGAAGAAGCACTATTTTAACCCTCCAAATTTTCTCTCAATCTTTGTAAATCTTTGAATGATTTTTTCTAAATCTTCTACTGTGTAATCAGGCCAGAGTATATCTGTAAAAAAGAGTTCTGCATAGGCTGCTTGCCAGAGTAAAAAGTTAGAGAGTCTATGATCGCCTCCTGTACGGATGAGAATATCAACATCACATTTCGCATCGAGTGTATTACTGAGCATTTCTGCTGTAATTTCGCCTGCTTCTTTTTTGAGTCTATTTACCGCACGAATAATTTCATCTTGTGCACCATAGTTGAGGGCAAGAGACTGTACAAGTCCATCACAATGTGCTGTTTCATCTTGCACCATTTGAATGGTCTTTTGCAAAGATTTTGAAAAAGCTCTCAAATCACCAATAGGCTCAAAACGGACATTGTTTTCCAAGTAAACAGGTAACTCTTTTTTGAGGTAAGTATCAAGTAGTTTCATTAAAAACTCTACTTCTAAACGCGGTCTCTTCCAGTTTTCAGTGGAGAAAGCATAGAGTGTGAGTCGCTCTATATCGGGCATATTAGAACAGTAGGTTGTGATTTTTTTGACAACTTTTGCACCTTCTTCATGCCCCTTTACACGCTTTTTTCCTTGTAATTCTGCCCAACGTCCATTGCCATCCATGATGATTGCTATATGTTTTACTCTGTTTGACACACTTTACTCCTCTATGGCTTTGGCAAATTCGCTAATATGTAAAGCAACACTGAGTTTGTCATTTTGTGGAATTTTTTTTGTCTCTTTTGCTGTGATAAAATCTATAGCATTCGTATCACTTCCAAAACTTGAGGAGTCTTTTAAAAGATTTAAACAGACAGCATCGAGATTTTTATTTTCTAGCATGCTCTTTGCACTGTTCGTTGCTTCATTTGCATCCATTTCCGCTTTAAAACCGATAACATTTATACCTTCTTTATCAATCGATGCAAGGATGTCTCTATTTTTTTCTAAAGAGAGTTCAAATTGCTCTCCTAAAACTTCTTTTTTGAGTTTTCCTTGTTGGCTAAACGCAGGAACATAGTCACTCACGGCTGCTGCCATAAAAAGATAGGGTTTTTTTTGAATGCGATGAATATGCTCATCGCCTATAAGTGTAGGTTTAGAAATTTTTCCTTTTTTAGCGATACGAATAGAATCTACCAAATACTCATGCATTTCATGAGAGTCTTCAACTTCTATGGTATGCATATCGTTTGGTAAATTGGTGTCAAATTTTGTGGCTATCAGGTTTACATCTGCTCCTTTTAAGTAGAGGGCTGTTGCAAGTGCAGATGCCATTTTCCCACTTGAAAAGTTTGAAATATAGCGTACATCGTCTATTTTTTCTATAGTACCGCCACCTGTGACCATTACCATTCTATCGAGCCAAAAAGCATCTTTTAAAAGCTCTCTGGCTGTGGCATAAAAAATATCCATGACATCTGCCATTGCACCATCTCCGGTTGTTTTACAAGCGAGTTCTTTTGTCTGTGTTGAAAGAATTTCATAGTTTGCAATAGCAAGCATTTTGAGGTTTGCTTGGCTAATAGGGTGCTCAAGCATATTTGTGTTGGCTGAGGGAGCTAAAATTTTTACACCTGCATAGGCGAGGGCACTCTGGAGTAAAATGTTATCTGCGATTGCGTTTGCAAGTTTGGCTATGGTATTTGCCGTTGTTGGAGCAAGTACAAAAACATCAGCCCATTGACCGATTTTAATATGGTTAAAATCATCACTCCATGATTCATTGGTATCATCAAGCACCTTGTTGGATGTGAGTGTTTCAAAAGTAAGCGGTGTGATGAATTTTTTTGCACTTGGTGTCATAATAACTCTGACATGAGCCCCCGCTTTGACAAATTCGCGCACAAGTTCGAGTGATTTGTAAATAGCAATAGAACCCGTAACACCGAGAAGAATTTTTTTGTTTTGGAGTAAATTGTTTGGTATATTCATGAATGTAAATCTTTTTTTCTGTATTTTAGCAAAATATTC
>WFQD01000154.1 GCA_015487265.1 Sulfurimonas sp.
AATCAATAGTTGGGACAAAATACAATAAGTAATTTTAGAAGAACTTGAATATCTTCACTCTAATTATGTCCCAAAAAAGTCAATGAAAAAATATTTAATACATATTTTAATCACTATTGAGCACTAATATTCAATGTTCTTTCCAATTTCTCTACCAATCTAACTCTATCCTACAAAAAGTTTATATAACTACAGCTCTTTATATTAAGAATACACTAGCTTTCGCAGCTCATATTCAGTTTTTCAAAAAGCTTATATCTTGTAGTTTCCACATTTTGCCTATGAAAGCTTGGTTCATCTTTCGACAGATCGAAAAATAATACATTTAAAACTAATCTATTGGTTTCCTCTTTTTGATATAAATATCTTAAATTCAAATCGTTATTATCATATGGATATATCAAGTATAACTTTTTACAATCAGTATATTTTGTACCATAGGCATAAAGCTGATACATGTCTTGTTGTGATATGTCTTTTTCATCTTTAATAATCTTCCATTTTGTATCTGCAATAAGTTGTTCCTCTTCATTTATTACAATATCAGGCTTTAATGCAAATTTATTGGGCTCTTCGACAAGATACTTTCCTTTGTCTTGCAAGCTAACATTTAAACCTTTTTTCTTTAAATAATGACCAACATAAGATTCAAACAGTAAATTCATATCAAACAGAAGTGCAAAAGCTATGTCATTTCCTTTATAAGGGCTAAATGAATTTTCTAATAAAAAAGTCCTGCACCACAATAAAACTTGCTCATAATCTTTCATTTGACGATTTAGCTTTACTTTTGAAAAGTCAGATTTTATATTATGAGACTTTTGTATTTCGTCAAAAACAAACAAGAACTCTCTTATTCTTTGTTGGTTTTTATTGGCTTTTGATTTTTTATATAAAAAATCTAAAGTAGTTTTGATAAGCTTATTTTCAACTCGATTAGATAAAAATTCTTGGAACTGCACAAAAAAACGCTCTTTATGGATATAGTTTTGTTTTATTTGTTCATTAATTTTAATCTTTCCCTTTAGAAACTTTAGATTTTCTTCTTTGGTAATGTAATCTGATTTAATTCCCTTTTGAATGAGCTTTGTAAGTTCATCTAAAAACATAGTAATAAATATTTCAAGTAAAGGCATTTTTGAAGATTTAAGATGTGCCATATCAAAGTTTTTAAAGGGAGAATTTTTAAGTGTTTTTAACATTTTAATTAAAATATTTTTTGAACTTTGTTCATCAAGGTTTCTAACTTTTGGCAATATCTCTATGGTTGTACCATCTTTTGTTTGTATTACACCAACATAACTATTTGCTTGTAGCATTTCACCCAGTCCATTTTTATAAGAAGGCTTTAGGAAAAGTGTTTGTTCATCATTTTTCAATACAAATTGTTTTAAAGAATCAAATACTTTTTTAGGTACTACAAGATTACCTGCAAAATCCTTTGCGTAAATATCGTATGATTTATAATAGATAGATCTATATTCTAATATTGAAAAACTATTTTGTTTCATTTTCCAAGATTGCTATAATCAAAGTTTTCAGCAATAGAGTATTGAAACTTTTCATCCTCTATATAATCAGTACTTCTAAACTCTTCATCAAAAATCTTTGATTCATATTTCTCTTTTTTGATAAAGCCATCACCAAGTACCATTCTGATTTTTTCCCAATCATCGTAAAAATATTCTTGAAGTAATGGAATGATCTTGTTTCTAAAAATACTGTCTAGTTCTTTTTTCTTTTCATCCTCATCAATGTCTTCTAACCCCATAAAATAAGCATGTCCAATGGTATGATCTCTATCATAAAGATATTCTATTCTTTTATTGATATTTTCAAGAAGTTTATAAACTTTAATATCTCCAACACTAATATCTCTAAGAGCATTTAAATCTGGCATCATCTCAATAAACTCAAATCTTCTTCTAAGAGCTGTATCCATAAGTGCAATACTTCTATCTGATGTATTCATAGTCCCAACAATATAAAGGTTTGAAGGTACTCCAAATTTTTCTTTAGAGTATGGCAGCTCAATAATTAACTCATCTTTTGATCCTAATCTTTTGGTATCTTCTATAAGAGTAATCAATTCACCAAAGACTTTAGAGATATTACCTCTATTAATCTCATCGATCATTATTGCATATTTTGCATCAGAGTTTTCAAAATAACTCTTTCTTTCATCTTTAGATAATTTACAAAATTCATCTAGAGTACCACTATATCCAGTAAGATTGAGTGCTTTTTGGCAAGCATCATAGAATACTCCTTTTTCAATAGTATATTTTAATTCAGCATTTTCATCATCGCTAAAAACTGGCTTTATCCCCTCTATAAACTCTTCGTAGCCATAGCTTTGATGAAATGTACAAAATAGATAGTTTTGTTTTTTTACTTTTTTTTCTTCAAAGGTTTTATACTGTTCATAAAGTTCAATAACTTCACTAGCTTCATTTTCTATTATTTTTTTATCAATCGTCCAAATACCATCTTTTGATTTATCAAAAATATAAGGAAGAGATTTGTTTTTATATTTTACAAATTCACACTCCTCTTTTGTATGGATTTGCAATTGAGCCCAAATTGTTTGTTTTGCCGACTTTGTATTTGATACTTTATATTTATATTGAAATAACTCATGTTCATATATCTCGTTTACACTCAATCCATTTTTTTCTAAAAGTATTGTTGCGATAATTTGCCACCAAGTAGTACCTTTAACAAGTTCTAGTAAAAACTCAGCTTTTGATTGTGTTTGAAAACTTTCTGTAAATAAATTAAAATACTCTTTTTCAAGCTTATGAGTTTTTCCAGTCCCTGGAGGTCCATAAAGGATTTGATTTAGTGGTTGATTTAAATTCTGTATAGGAGGTATTGCATCGTTTCTTACTTCATCTTCATTACTATCACTGCCAACTATAAAAATAATCTCTTTATCTTTAAATTTATCTAATAAAAGATCATTTAATTTAAGATACTCAAGAATTTTATTTCCATGATATTCTGATGCACTTTGTCCATTTATAATATGACTACCTCCAAATTGACTACAAAATCTATATGCTTCATTATCAACCATGTAGTCTTTTGCATAAAATCTATTATAGTGTCCATCATCTTTAATGTTTTCTAGTTTCTTCAACAGAGGGTATTTAGGACTTAACCCAAATGTAGTTCTTGTATATTCTATATCTTGAAGCTTTAAAAATTCATCTAAATTATTATGACACATATCAATGATATTTTGTGCATGTTCCTGTAAAAAAGCTCCGACTTTTATTTTTATAGTATTCATTTGTCTATCACCTTTATTGTTTATCGCTTCCAAATAAGTTTTTGCCTTAGTCTTTAGTGTACTGAAAAGTTGTTTATCATTAAATCCCAACTCTTTTTGAGCTTTATCGTACTCTTCAAAACTAACAATACCACTTTGCATCATCTCAAAAATTTCATTGAGATTTTTATTTTTGAACTTTTCTATCTGTCTCTTATACA